>CAYGUO010000043.1:0-19195 GCA_964353095.1 uncultured Flavobacteriaceae bacterium
TTTATTTGTTTTTATTGCTGATTACTTAACGTCCATCTATTCTACATCAAATATTAGCGTTGCATCCGGAGGTATAACACCAGCCGCACCAGCACTACCATACCCAAGATGGGAAGGAATTACAAAACGTGCTTTATCACCTACTTTCAATAAAGCGATGCCTTCATCCCAGCCAGAAATTACTTGACCAACCCCCAATTGAAAATCAATCGGTTTGTTCCTCTTAAAAGAAGAATCAAATACTTGCCCATCTGGTAAGCTACCTTCATAATGTACTGATACGGTTTTACCCTTTTCAGCTTTGGTGCCTGCACCTGTTTGAATCATTTTATAACGAAGGCCAGATTCCGTTTTATCAAAACCCGCAGCAAGTTTTTCCATAGCTGCCTCTGCTTCCTCTTTAAGTGCCGCTATTCGTTTTTCCCTAGAACCTTCAAAAGTTCTAAACGCTTCAATAGCATTCCATTTTTCCGCTTCATCCCCTACTCTAATAATCTCAAGACTCTCTATGGCATCACCTTGGGCAATAGCATCTACTACCTCTTGACCATGTTCTACATGACCAAAAACAGTATGCTTATTATCCAGCCAAGGTGTTGGTACGTGTGTTATAAAAAACTGGCTCCCGTTTGTACCTGGCCCTGCATTTGCCATAGAAAGCACACCCGGTTCAGCATGGTTTAAATCTGGATGGAACTCATCATCAAACTGATACCCAGGGCTACCCGTACCGGTACCTTGTGGGCAACCCCCTTGCACCATAAAATCAGGAATCACTCGGTGAAACTTAAGCCCATCATAATACGGCTTACCTTGTGGCTTTGCATCGTTTTCCATATTACCCTCGGCCAAGGCTATAAAATTACCTACCGTACCTGGTGTTTTATCGTGGGTCAATTTAACTAAAACTTCTCCTTTTGTGGTATTGAATTTTGCGTATATACCGTCTTGCATTTTTTTAGAATTATATGATTTTAAGGCAGCAAAGGTAACGGTTTTTAACTTCTTAACATCAGTTCAAAAATTCTAATGGGCTTGTAACCTGCAACAAGCAACGGGTTGAAACATGGGTATAAACCATGTTGGCTTTTATGCTGTTATGCCCTAAAAGTTCTTGAATTAGCCGTAGATCCGTTCCTGCCTCTAAAAGATGCGTGGCGGCACAAGACGAAAAATCATAGTATATTTATAAACGACCCAACTATCACAAAAAAACGAGACTACTAACAAAAAACGCCCCGCTCGCTTTATACAGGGGCCGTTGTCATTAATACTGAAAAATCTTTCTTTTCAACAAAATTCCGCAATTTTAATTTGAATCAGTACACTAATTAGTTAACTTTGTGGGCTGGTTAGGAAAATAAAAGCATACAAAAGGTACTTCGTCGACTTTTACGAGGCTCAAGAAGAAAAGGTGCAAAATAAAATTGAATACGTTTTGGACTTGGTCAGATTTGAGCAACGCGTGCCGAAGAAATTCTTCAAAGCACTTGAAAATACCGACGGAATTTATGAAGTACGTGTTATAACGACTTTCAAAAGCATAAGGATTTTGTGCTTTTTCGATGATGGAAACTTAGTAATGCTTGTGAACTGTTTCATCAAGAAAACTCAAAAGACACCGAAGAAGGAAATCAAACTTGCTGAAAAATTAAAAAAGGAATATTTAAAAAATAAAAACGGTTGATATGGAAAACGTAACTGATTTTGATGATATACTCGTTAAAAAATACGGGAATAAAGGGACAGAAAAGCGTGACAAATACGACGCTGATTCGCTTGCTTTCCGTTTAGGAGCAATGCTAAAAGAGGCTCGAAAAGAGGCTAATTTGACGCAAGAGGAGCTTGCCGAAAGGACAGGAACCAAAAAAAGCTATATTTCAAGAATTGAACGTGGATTGAGTGATATTCAGGTTTCTACTTATTATAAACTAATTGAATTAGGATTAGGTAAAAATCTCAATATTACGATAGCATAGCGGAAAGCACTAATGACAACAATGGTAACAACTTCTGAACGGAACGGTTCAATATAGGCCCTTTAAGAGGCTTTTTAAATGTTAACTTAGCGTGTGAGGCCCCCCAATTAGTAGGACAGGTTTTGTGCTAAATTAAATAAGAAAACTTGGAAGCCTTCTGTTTTATGTTTTTCTATGGTTCTTTAAAACCAAATACTGCTGTAATCAGTAGCGTTAAAATGATTAAAGATATCTGCTAGAAAGACACATTGGAAGTTATCCTTTTACCTTTTTCAAGAAAGGAAAACCGTACTTATCCGCCAAGTATACCAAACTTGCCATTGTTGCGGCACCCAATTCCAGTTCGCGCTTGTTTACATGTTCAAAAGTATCGTTCTCAGCATGGTGGTGATCAAAATAACGCTGTGAGTCTGGTCGTAAACCGGCCAACACAAGACCTTCATCTTTTAACGGGCCAATATCAGCACCACTACCACCTCTAATGAACATATGAATTAAATAAGGTTCAAATAGTTTTTTCCAACTTTCCACCTGTGCAAAATCTTCATCTGAACAATCAAAAGAAAATCCACGAGGCGTAAAACCACCAGCATCACTTTCTAGGGCAAAAACATGATTTTCGTTTTTGCTCTTTGCCACCTCAGCATATTTATTACCGCCCCTAAGGCCATTTTCCTCATTCATAAAAAGCACAACACGAATGGTACGCTGGGGTTTGTACCCGCTTGCTTTTATCAATCGTAACACATCCATACTTTGCACTACTCCCGCACCATCATCATGAGAGCCATCACCCAAATCCCATGAATCAAGGTGACCACCTACTATCATAATTTCATCAGGATAGGTACTTCCCTTAATTTCACCAATAACATTGTACGACTCCACATCGTCAAACTGTTTGCAATTTTGTTTGAAATAGAAATTAATATCCGGATTGAGCTGTAAGGTCGTACTTAGCGTTTCCGCACCTTTTGTACTAATAGCCGCCGCAGGAATTCGGTTTTGCACGGCAGTTTCTCCATAACTCATAGAACCTGTATGCGGATAATCATCCAACCTTAAGTTCATGGAACGCACTATTACCCCTAAGGCGCCATATTTTCCTGCCTCGGCAGCACCTGAATATCGCTGATCTACACAACCTGAATAGGCACTGAAGGTGCTAATTTGTGTGGGATCCATTGGGCGATTGAAAAATACTATCTTACCCTTAATTTTTTCTTTGCCGAGCGTCTCTAATTCTTCAATACTATTGACTTCAATAATTTTTGCCTTTATACCTGTAGATGGCGTGGCAACAGAACCCCCTAAAGCACATATAGGCACATTGGTGGTAAGCCCTGGTTTGGTTTCTATATAAGCAAACTCTGGCGTACCACGAACCCATTTTGGAACCATAACGGATTGCAACCATACCCTATCAAGACCTAAGGAGTCTAGTTGGTTTCGCGTATATTCAACGGCTTGCTGTGCTTCTACAGAGCCCGATAGCCTGCCTCCTATTTGATTTGACAGATGATTTAACCAATCATACGCTTTGCCTTCAGTTAACGCCATATCATAAATGGCTTTTAATTGTTTTTCATCTTCAGTCTGGGCATAGCTCATGGTAAAACAAAAAACGGCAACTAAAAATAGTATTCTCATTGGTTCTCTTTTTCTAATTCTTGCTTGAAGATTTCTAAATTAGCTTTTATTTCATCATCAAGCTCTGGCTCTTGAACATCTTTGTATTTTTTTAACGATTCTAAAAGAATTGTTGCCACCAAAACACGGGCCGCTTTTTTATCATCTGCAGGAATTATATACCATGGGGCGTATCGTTTTGAAGTTTTGTTTATCGCCTCTTCATAACATGCTTGATACTTATCCCAAAGTTTGCGCTCTTTGATATCGTTAGGGGAAAATTTCCAGTTTTTTTCCCTTATCCGCAGTCGCCTTAATAAACGTTGACGCTGTTCTTCTTTGGAGAGATGTAAGAAAAACTTGAATATCAATGTTCCGTTTTCAGCAATGTGCTTTTCAAAATCGTTGATTTGACGATAGCGTTTTTCCCAAAAATCCTCATTCACATCTTCCACCGTATCAATACCTGGTATATTTTCGCCCAAAATATAATGTGGGTGTACCTTGGTGACCAATACATTTTCATAATGGGTTCTATTGAATACACTAAACCTGCCTCTTTCTGGCAAAGCGATATAATGACGCCATAAATAATCATGATTTTTTTCTAATGTGGTTGGCACTTTAAAACTATGGACGACTACTCCCCTAGCGTTTAGTTCTTTAAAAACCTCTCGGATTAAACTGTCTTTACCAGCGGTATCCATTCCCTGTAAACATACCAAAACACCGTACTTGCCATGGGCATACAAGGTATTCTGAAAATCTGCCAGTTCTTTACTTACTTTTTTAAGTGCTTTACGTAATGTTTTCGAGTCACTATTAAAACGCTCTAATGTAGGCCGTGTTGATAGTTTGGTGGCTTCATCAACACGGTATTTGTCTATTGCTATTTTATTCATGACAAGAAATATAAACATTTTTAATGATTAATGGCTACGCTCAATTCCTAATACCATTCATCGGGATTTTAAGAATTTTATTCACTTTATGGTATAAAAATGGGGTTTAAACGATGGAATTTTTATCCAGAGGTGTCCTAAATTATCTTTATCAAACCAAATCGCTTTTTATGAAAACCTACAAAAGAGCCGTGCTTGTCGCCGCCTTAGTATTAGGCATTATCGCCCTTTTTACAATGGCATCCTTCACCGTAAACGATGCATGTGCATTTGCCAATCAGCATACGGAATTCATCAAAGAACAAACCCAGCTTGCCATTAATGCCAACGACATTCAAAAAACGAAATACCATGCTTACAAAGCCTTAAAAGGCATCAATAAAACCAAAGATAATTTTAAGGCATGCCCATGTGAAAACGCCTTAGAAAATATTAAAAATGCAGAACGTAACCTTAGGGAAGCAACTAAGGCAAACTCAATAACAGATTCCAAAACATTTTTGAACATAGCACTTGAAAATACATTGACAAGTTTAGAAGCCCTTGAAGCTTTTGAAAATAACAATGAAAGTGAGTATGGTGATGATGTATTGATTTTAAATACCAAACAAGTACTTGACAACCAAGGCGGTGTGTTATTACCAAAAGGAAAACAACTTCGAAAAAATATGGATAGCAGCCTTGCAGAATTTGAAAGTTCTTTGGAAAAAATAGTACAGCATGTTGATTGTAGTGATGCTTTCCATTTTCTCACAAAAATACATACCAAGACAAAAAACAAACTAAACGACACTACGCTATCCGAGGCAAAAGTATATTACCACCAGCGGGTGAAAGAAATTACTTATGATGCACTGCTAGAATTAAATGGATGCCCTGTTCGCTAGCAATTATTTACTTGCAAACAGTTTTACGTCATCTTCATTCACCTCTTTACCACCTAGTATAATCAAACGCTCGACTACATTGCGTAGTTCTCTTACATTCCCCGTCCAGTCATAGCCTTGTAGCAATTCTAATGCTTTTTTGGTGAAAATTTTAATAGACGTGCCTTGTTCACTGGCGATTTTTTTAGCGAAGTGACTTATCAACATGGGAATGTCATCACGTCTATCATTCAATGAGGGTACTTTAATCAAAATAACAGCTAGTCTATGATAAAGATCTTCTCTGAAGTTTCCATCTTCGATTTCTTTTTTGAGGTCTTTATTGGTTGCTGCAATAACGCGAACATCTACTTTGATATCCTTATCTGTACCTACCCTTGATATTTTACTCTCTTGTAAGGCTCTTAGCACTTTAGCCTGCGCAGAAAGACTCATATCACCAATTTCATCAAGAAAAATTGTTCCCTTATTGGCCGCTTCAAATTTTCCAGCCCTATCTTTTACTGCAGACGTAAATGCACCCTTTACATGACCAAAAAGCTCACTTTCAATCAATTCAGAAGGTATAGCCGCGCAGTTTACCTCAATAAAGGGCGCTGATGACCTTTGGCTTTTTTCATGGACCCAATGCGCCACTAACTCTTTTCCGGTTCCGTTAGCCCCTGTTATCAATACTCTTGCATCTGTTGGGGCTACTTTTTCAATCATATCTTTGATGACTCCTATTTCAGGACTTTCACCAACCATTTCATAGTTCTTACTAACCTTTTTCTTTAGAATTTTATTCTCTACAACCAATTCTTTTCTATCCAATGCGTTGCGAACCGTGGTCAATAATCGATTTAAATCTGGTGGCTTTGAGATGTAATCAAAGGCCCCCAATCGCATCGTATTTACAGCGGTATCTAAATCACCATGCCCAGAAATCATAATAAAAGGAATTTCGGGTTTTAGCTTTTTTGCGGCCTCTAATACCTCAACGCCATCCATTTTGGGCATTTTGATGTCACATAGCACCAAATCAAAATCATCTTTTTTTATGACCTCTATACCTTTTAAGCCATCTTCAGCCTCAAAGACCTGATATGAATCGTTTTCTTCACTTAAAATCTTGACCAAGACCCTTCTGATGGCCGCTTCATCTTCAATTACCAATATTTTTGACATGTCTTTTTTTATTAAAAGATTGCTATTTTAAATCCTGTTCTCAAATAAAAATTTGTTTCATTATTTAGCAAAAATACCCTTTCTCGCTTATCATTCCTTAAAATACCCTCTTGCAATATCGAACTACCGGCTAGCATATACAAAGAGGTACTCTTATTAAAATTATATTGATAACCTAAAGTGCCTACCAAAGCAGAAAGAGAAATTCTTGACCCTACACCGCCATCGTCCAAAACAATATCATCTTGTATGTTTATAAAATATCCATCCAATAACAATGCCATTTGTAGGGTATGCTTTTCCGTTGGATGGTATTTAAAGTTCATTTTGGGAATGCCTATTTGATATGACCAATTTGTATGAAACTTTTTGTAATAACTTACCAAGGGTAAAGGTATTGGCAAACCGGTTGTACTATTAAAGGTCAAGCCTAATACGACCCTAAAAGGTTTATCAACATTTTTAACCTCTTTCAAAAATGTAGCGGTTGCATTAAAAAAAAAGTCTTCGGAAAAAGCTGCCCTAGTAAAATTAGACGCTAGCCTTGGGGTAATAATTCCTATCAATCGCCAGTTTTCATTCCACTTAGTGATATACCCTAAATTAAAATCAACAATATGTAATTTCTCTACCACACTGCTATTAAAAGGAAGCATTTTAGAAAAATCAACATCAAACTGATTGTATTCTGCCCCAACTACCAAATAGTCATTTTCGGTGATTTTCAATGGGGCATTGATTAAGAATTTATACCGTGAAGTTTGTATACCACTATCATTTTCAGGAAGATGCAAATACTCTAGCCGAATTAAATCAGTGCTTTGCCCCATCATGATCAGTACCTGAATCTGTACTAAAAGACATAAGGCAAATCTAAAGCTACTTTTAGCCATGCTGGTTTCTACTGTTTTGATTTCAATTGATGTTGAAACAAATGAACATCACGCTGAGGGAACGGAATGCTAACGTTGTTCTCTCTAAATTTAGTATCAATGGCATAGCGTACCGCACTTTTAATTCTAGGGTCAATAAAACTATCATTTAAGTGAAAATTCACCGAAAACAATAAAGCAGAATCTCCAAAGTCTTCAAATAAAACAAAAGGGCTTGGGTTCTTTAAGATTCCCTTTTGTTCATTGACAACCTGCAACAATAAGTCCGTAACTAATTTCACATCACTACCATAGGCTACGCCAATATTTACCTTTTCACGGGTTGTTTTATGGTTTTGGGTATAATTGTAAATAATATCGCTTATAAACTTATGATTGGGAATAATAATGACCTTATCATCTCTGGTAAGTGCTCTGGTAGTTCTTAACTTAATTTCAAAGACCTTTCCTACTTTACCATTAACCTCAACAATGTCACCAACTCTTAACGATTTATCTACAATTATAAAGATTCCACCAATAATGTCTTGAAACAGTTCTTGGAGCGCCAACCCTAAGCCCACAAAAAGTGCTGCAGATGCCGTCAGTATTACGGTAACGTTTATGCCAGCAGCGCTCATGGTCAATAAGATGACCACCAGGTAGACCACGTACTTAATAAATTTAAAGATGCTGATGAACTTGTGCTTATCTTCTTGGTCCATCTTTCTGGTAAAGAATCTTCTAAACCCTTTCAACAAAAACCCGGTAATAAAAAAGGCAACCCCAAGTAACAATAAAAGACCAACGGTAATATGAATAGATTTTTCACCTTCTCCATAATGAAAGCCCCAATTCAAGATTTCTTTGATAGAACCCCAAATATCATTTTCAATAATCTCTTTTATTTCGTTGGTTTTGTCTTGTGCCATTGGTTAATATTTGAGCCATTTAAACAACTCCCTATAAGTTGGTTTTTTACCATACATTAAAATCCCTACCCTATAAATTTTTGCGGCCAACCATACAATACCCAAAAATGTAATTATGAGCAGTACGATACTGGTCAGCAACTGCCATAAAGGTACACCTCCTTCTCCAATGCCGCCCGGTAATCGCATGAGCATCACAATAGGTGACGTAAGCGGAAAAAGGGAAAATCCAACTGCTATGGGGCCATGAGGATTACTAAAAACCGAAAAGAACCCTACATAAATTGCCAACATTAAAGGTAAAATAATAGGAAATATAAATTGCTGTGTGTCGGTTTCATTATCCACCGCGGCACCTATAGCAGCATAAATTGAACTATAGATAAGATAACCCAATATAAAATAGACTACAAAAGAACATATTAATAAGGCCCAAGGTATTTTGAAAAATTCTTCTGCATATAATTGCACATCGCTCATCTCCGGCTGCGGCATTACAGCCATATTGGCCATAGGGCCTTGGGCAAGCATTGGATTGGAATTTAAAGCGTTTAAATCAATATCGAGTATCCAAAGGGCCAAAAATAGTAGTAAAGAGGCAGAAACAATCCAAATAGCAAATTGGGTGATTCCTGCCAATGAGGTACCTATAATTTTACCCAACATGAGCTGAAAAGGTTTTACTGATGATATAATGACCTCTATAATCCGGCTTGTTTTTTCTTCAATAACGCTTCGCATTACAAACCCACCATAGATGATGATGAACATCATAATCAAATAGCCAAAAGCACCGCCAATACCTGCCTTAATTTCATTGATCCCTTTTAAATTTTGTTCTCCTGCGAAGGTTGAAGTCCGTATTTCAAAGTTATCATCAATATCTGCAAAATCTTTTGCTGAAACACCTAACTGTTGCAGCCTACCTTGTCGCAGTCTATTTTGAAAAATAGTTTCTAACCGATCTAATACAAAACTAACCGGACTCTCTCTAGTATAAAGAAAGGCACCTCTTGCTGTTGCCTCCAAATCCTCCGCCATTGGTATATACAATAGACCGTAGTTACCCATACCTATAGTGGAGTCCTTTGCTTGTTCAAAAGTCAAATCTTTAAAATCGACATAAGAGATGCTCTCGGTAGGATTAAATGAATTTGAAAAATAATCACTTTCATTTAATACGGTAATCATTCGTTTTTCGCTGTCATTTAGCTTTGTCAAATAGGCAATGAGCACCACCATTGCCACCATTAAAATAGGACTAAGAAAGGTCATTACAACAAAAGATTTATTTCGAACTTTTGCCAAATACTCCCTTCTTATAATAAGTTTTAGTTTGTTCATTTTCTTTTTGCGTTTACCGCTTGAATAAAAATATCATTGGCAGAAGGTATGACTTCTTGAAAATGATTCATATTCCCCTTGGTTATCAATTGATTTATTGCTTCGGAGGTATCACCATTCGGTAATTGTAGGGTAAAATTCCATTGTTTATCATCCCTGGTATAATGGCTATTTGAAATTTGAAATTTGCTATTTAAGGTTCCCTGTAATTGATCAATATCTTCTTTAACCTTAAGACCCACATTATAAATATTGTTTTTGTAAGCCTTTTTAATATCGGTCAATTTACCATCCAGTATTTTTTCAGATTCATGTAAAAGAGCAATATATTCACACAGCTCTTCTACCGATTCCATTCTATGGGTAGAAAAAATAATGGAGGTCCCGTTTTTTTTGAGCTCTAAAATCTCGTCTTTGATTTTATTCGCATTTATAGGGTCAAAACCACTAAATGGCTCATCAAATATCAACAGTTTCGGTTCATGCAATACCGTTACGATAAACTGTATTTTCTGAGCCATGCCTTTTGAAAGTTCTTGTATCTTTTTATTCCACCAATCTCCAATTTCCAACCGCTCAAACCAATATTTTAGCCGCTTTTTTGCTTCTGTTTTTGATAAGCCTTTGAGCTGGGCCAAATATAACGCTTGCTCACCCACCTTCATGCTCTTGTAAAGTCCTCGCTCTTCTGGCAAATATCCAATAGAAGCGATATCGCCAGGGGCAAGGGGTTTTCCATCAAAAAACACCTTACCTGAATCTGGGTGGGTTATTTGATTGATAATTCGAATAAGCGTTGTTTTTCCAGCCCCATTCGGTCCAAGCAGACCATAAATACAATTTATCGGAATCTCAAGGGAAATATTGCTTAATGCTGTATGGTCTCCAAATTTTTTGGAAACATTTTCGGCAGTAAGAATGTGGTTCATGCAATCAATTTTACCAAAGATACGGATATTGAAAAAGGATTGTAACAAGAAGAAAAAAATTGAATACAGCCCTTTTGTTTAAACCTTCTAATTTTAATTATGGGTTAAATTCGCGTTTATGGGAGTGTGAAAAACTGTAAAATAGCCCTAAAAGCAAAACCCACCCTCAAAAGAATCAAGGATGGGAAAAAAATTGCTATGAAAAAGAAAATTAGATACTGTTAAACAGTATCTGTGTCAAATATACGTTTTTTATTTAATTGGTAACAGCAAAATTGTTAAGAGAACATATCTTTCACTTTTTCAAAAAATGACTTATCCGATTTTTCAGGTTTTGGTATAAAATTATCGTCATTCTGCATGCGTTCAAAAAACTCCTTTTGTTCCCTGTTCAACTCTTTTGGTGTCCATACGTTTACATGCACCAATAAGTCACCACTACCATACCCATTTAGGCTAGCAATACCTTTGCCTCTTAACCTTAAAATCTTACCCGATTGAATACCCGACTCTAATTTAATACGAACCTTGCCCCCTACAGCGTCTATTTCTTTTGAACTGCCTAATACTGCCTCAGAAAAACTGATATAAAGATCATAGTGTAAATTATCACCTTCACGCTTTAGTGTTGAATGCTCTTCTGTTTCAATAGCTACCAGCAAATCTCCATTTATACCGTTACCTGGTGCCCCATTGCCTTTTCCACCTACCTTAAGCTGCATTCCCTCTTCTACACCTGCAGGTATCTTTATTGCCACAGTTTCTTCAACAACCTTTAAACCTTGGGCATCGGCATCGCTAGGTCGCTTATCAATCATTTGCCCAGCACCACCACAAGTAGTACATGTGGTTGCCGTTTGCATTCTACCTAAAATAGTATTGGTGATTTTTGCTACTTGACCACTACCATTACAGGTTGAACAGGTAGTATAAGTTACCCCATCTGCCTGCACCTTTCGTCTAACCTTAACCTTTTTTTCAACACCATTGGCAACTTCTTCAAGTGTTAATTTCACTCGTATTCTAAGGTTGCTTCCCTTAACCCGGCGTTGGCCTCCGCCAAAACCACCAAAGCCTCCAAAGCCTCCTCCACCACCAAAGGCGCTTCCGAAAATATCTCCAAACTGACTGAAAATATCATCCATATTCATTCCGGCACCACCACCAAAACCACCACCTTCAAAGGCGGCATGACCAAATTGGTCATACTTTGCTTTCTTATCAGGATCACTAAGCACCTCGTATGCCTCCGCTGCTTTTTTAAACATTTCCTCGGCTTTTGAGTCACCAGGATTCTTATCTGGGTGAAATTCAATAGCTTTTTTACGGTATGCTTTTTTTATTTCAGCCGCAGATGCGTTTTTTGAAATGCCTAATATTTCGTAAAAATCTTGTTTCATATACCTATCTTAATTTCCTACCACAACCTTGGGGTGGCGGATAATCTTATCTCCCAACTTAAAACCTTTTTCAATGACATCAATAATTTTGCCCTTTAATTTCTTATTCGGAGCAGGTATTTGTGTGACCGCATCATGAATTTCAGCATCAAAAGTATCTCCTTGCCCTACCTCCATTTCTTCTAAGCCTTTGTTTTTCATAGCCTCACTAAACTTATTACTAATAAGTTCGACTCCTTTAAACAGCTCTTTATCTTCCCCCTTTGAAAGCTCTTTTAAGGCTCTTTCAAAATCATCTTTTACCGGTAATAAGGAAACAATTACATCTTGACCTGCCGTTCTAAAAAGGTCTATACGCTCTTTTGAAGTTCTCTTCTTAAAGTTTTCAAACTCTGCAAAAAGTCTAAGAAATTTATCTTTTTCTTTGGCTAAGTCTTCCCTGAGCTGGTCTTCGATAGAAAGTTCTACCTGATTTTCACCATCAGTGTTAAGCTCAGTTTCGTTAACAGACTGTGATTTCTCCATTTCTTCGTCCATTTCTTGAACCTTACTTTTCTTGCTCATACGATTTCTAGTTTTATTTTCCGATTTAAGATGGCAAAAGTACTGCCAATTGTATTAAAATGTCAAAATGTCATCAATAATTACAAAAAAATCCGCCAAAAGCGGATTTCAAAATACTGTAGATTCAAACGTCTTTTTCAAACATATTCTTTTTGATACGATGAGACCGTGGGCTCTCTATCTGAATCTGGTAGATATAAATGTTCCAATGACTTGCATATATTAAGATAGTTAAAGGTAAAACCCCTCTTTTCAATACGTTTGCTACTAACCCTTTGACTAGTGAACAAAAGATAGGCCATCTCACCTAAAATTAATTTCATTGGTGTTTTAGGGATGTTAGGCAAAATAAGCGGTCGCTTTAAGACCTTCGCCAACTCTGTGGTCAATTTGGTATTTGTTACCGGATTGGGTGCAACCCCATTAAACGTACCCGACAAGTTATTTGTTAAAACAAAAACAAACATTCTAGCCAAATCTTGGATATGTATCCATGACTGCCATTGCTCACCCGAGCCAAAAGCGGCCCCTACATAATTTTTTACTGGCATTGCCATTTTAGGCAAGGCCCCACCTTGTGTTGAGAGCACTAGACCTATACGAATTTTAGCCAACTCAAAATTAAAATCTTTAAAAGTGTCTATTTCATTCTCCCATGCCGCTACCACTTCTCCCAAAAAGCTATCATCTACACTTTTCTCTTCTTCTGTATATAAGGTAGTCAATGAATTAGGGTAAATACCAATTGCTGATGCAGATACGAATGATTTTATTTCGGTATTATCCACTTTTTGCAATCCACTCTTTAAAGTTCTTAAACTATCTAAACGACTGTCAAGCACTTCTTTTTTATACCCCGTTGTCCATCTTTTAGATATGGTAGCCCCAGCTAAATTTATGATTGCAGAAACATTTTCAAAACACTTTAAATCAATTTCATTTTTAGCAGGATTCCAATAGAACCCTTGGTAATCTTCTTCTTTTTCTATTTTCCCTTTTCTAGTAGTCAAATAGTTTACCTGTATGCCATTCTTATCAAGTTCTTTTACAATGGCTCTGCCCACCAAACCCGTAGCTCCTGTAATTAAAACCTTCATCCTTTTATTTTTTCTCAAATTTAATAGATTAAAACACTGATAACTAGACGTTAATTTAGGTTTAACAGTATTGTTTAATGTTTGTGATAAATTGGCAAAAAAAAATCTAGAAATTCATAAATTATTAAGAAATGTATTCTTTGGTAGCCCTAAGCATTTCTCGCTTGCCTGGCGGCCCTGGAAGTCGCTCAACAATAAAACCAACTTCTTGCATTGCCCTACGAACACTCCCTTTTGCCGAATAGGTTACCAAAATACCGTTCCAACAAAGTGCCTTATACATTTTTTCAAAAATAGATACTGTCCATAGTTCAGGTTGTACTCTCGCTCCAAAAGCATCGAAATATATAAGATTGAACAAACCGTTATCAGAAACGGAATGAAAATCCTTTTTCTGCTTGGTAAGGATGAAATTATCCGTTATTGTAGTGGGGTTTCCCCAATCTGAAGCATGCATCAACTCAAAATCTTTGGCATACTCTTTTGCGTTTAAGGCGTCGTTATAATCCAAAATATTAAGCTCAGCAGGTGTCACTGGGAAAGCTTCTACACCCGTGTAGTGTACTATCAAGTTTTGTTTTTTTGATTCTATAAGCGTAATCAAGGCATTTAAACCTGTACCAAACCCAATTTCCAATACCTGTATTTGTTGGTTGTTAAACTTGTGTAGACCGTGTTTTATAAACACATGATACGCCTCTTGAACTGCACCATGCTTAGAATGATATTGCTCATTCCAGTCCTCAAGATGAATGGTTTTAGAACCATCGCCCGTAGTGATGATTCTTCTTTTCAAATCATTTTTGTATTACAACACCGTCCGCCTCAAATCGCAATGTCTTCTTGGGCGCGGCAATTTTGGCGATTTCTTCTTCTGTTGCACCTTTATCCTCAGCGTAATGTCTTTGCTCGTCTACCGACATTTCTTCAACAAAAGCTAGGCCTTGCATGACCACCTGTTTGTTAGCAGCATCTAGTGGAACAAAAAAACCGTAATCTTTGAATTTTACAAAAACCTCTTCATTGTTATCCAATTCAACCTTCATCCAGCAGCCTTTTGATTGGCATACTTCTTTTATTTCACCAGAAATCTGGGTAGCGGTTGTATCTGTAACATTCAAATTCTCAAAAACTTTCCAGTTTTTCAGAGCATCACTACTTTGGGGGAAGTCGTTACCATGGGTGCTATAGCTATTATTTGATTGGGCGGTTGCATCAACCACAAAAACAAGTAAGAATAAAGCAAGTAAAATGTTAAATAATTTCATATCGTAAAAAAATCAAGATTGTTATTCCTTTAAACAGGATTTAAAGTTAAGAAAACAAACAATACTTATAAGAAATAGCTAATTTTAATCTTACAAATTCTTGATATGGAAGTACAGGCAAAAAAAATAAGTATCCAAAAGTCAGAAACTACGAAGCTAAACGAGGTGGACTTTAACAATTTGAAATTTGGGAGCACATACTCAGATCACATGCTTGTATGTGATTATAAAGATGGAGCCTGGGAAGTGCCAAAAATTATTCCTTATCAACCCATCACCCTAGATCCTTCCGCTAAGGTCTTTCATTATGGTCAGTCTATTTTTGAAGGAATGAAGGCGTATAAGGACGACCAAGGGCAAGCTTGGCTTTTTAGACCCTTGGACAACCATAAACGGTTAAATATTTCGGCAAGCAGACTTTCTATGCCAGAACTGCCGGAAGAATACTTTATCAATGGGCTTACAACCCTGTTAAACTTAGAAAAAGATTGGATACCTACAACACCAGGGAGTTCATTATATATAAGACCATTTATGTTCGCATCGGGCAATGGTTTTCATGCTTCACCAGCTGATGCATACAAATTTGTTATTTGTTTTGCACCGTCTGGACCTTACTTTTCAGGTAAAGTTAAAGTCTTAATCGAAGAAAAATACTCTAGATCCGCAAACGGTGGCGTAGGCTTTGCTAAAGCTGGAGGTAATTATGCCGGACAGTTTTATCCAACCCAGTTAGCGATTAAAAAGGGATATCACCAAGTGATATGGACAGATGACAATACCCATGAATTTATTGAAGAAGCTGGGGCAATGAACATTTTTATTCGTATTAATGACACCTTAATAACTGGCCCAACAAGTGACCGTATTTTAGACGGAATTACACGTAAAAGCATTTTAAAATTGGCAGCAGATCAAGGTATTAAAACAGAAGTTCGAAAAATAAGTGTCACAGAAGTTGTTGAAGCAGCTAAAGCAGGAACGCTAAAAGAAATATTTGGTGCTGGTACCGCAGCCGTTATTTCACCCATAGCCCTGTTTGGCCACAAGGGCAAGGATTACGAATTGCCTGAGCTTGAAAATAGCTATGCCGAACTTTTGAAAAAACAAATTACCGATATTCAGTACAATCGTAGTGAAGATAAATTTGGTTGGAGATATAAAGCATAGAAAAAGCGTCAATGACGCTTTTTCTATTTTTTCAAAATCGCATCAATATCGGGTTTAAAGTAATTTGGCCCTTTAAGCACCTTTCCATCTTCTCTATAAATGGGCTTACCGTCTTCTCCAAGCTTGCTCATGTTGCTGCGCTGTATCTCATTGAAGACTTCTTCAATTTTGTGTTGCATTCCATGTTCTAGAATGGTACCACAAAGTATGTACAACATATCCCCAAGGGCGTCTGCAACCTCTACCAAATCATTGTTATTGGCTGCTTCTAAATACTCTTTATTTTCTTCATCCATCAAATTAAACCTCAAATCATTTTTAGCCTGACCAAGGTTAGCCTTTGGGGCGTTTAATATATCTAACCCAAATGACTGATGAAAAAGGGCAACGGCTTCAATTTTGTTTCTCATTATTTATGAATTGCATTAGCTTTGCATAAAAATAGAAAAACTATGTCGTTCTCGACCGGACAACTCATTTTTGCGGTTGTTTTTATTATCGGTTTTATAACCACCCTGATTATTGTTTATCGAAAAGATAAAATTCTTCATGCTAAAAACTATAAAGGGGTAAAATGGGTCTTAATTTCCTTTATCATATTCATACTTTTCTTGTTTGTGATCAAATATTTTCTGAAAAATTAACATATTCCTTACTTACACCACAAAAATTTAGTCGTTGACAACATTCTGGCCATTTCTCTCGTATAAAATAGGAAAAGACGTACTTTTGTTAAACAAATCTTAATCAACTGCCGTACTTTTAATAAACAAAATAGCGTTCATAATGTTTACTTTTTTTAGCATCCTATTTATCCTTCTTGCAGTTAATGCAGTACTTCTAATTTTCAGCGTAAATGGTGCAATGGACAGATTTAAAAAACCGGCTCAGCGAATTTCAGAAATAAAAATAGCCAAATTATTTCCTTCTGAATTTGATGAAGCGGAATACAAGAAAGCAGTTTAGTTCTTACTTTTAAGGCATGAAACAAGCCTTGTTAGTTTTCTTAGGCGGCGGAGTGGGCAGTGCGCTACGTTATCTTATATCCAAAAATTTAAATCCCTTTTTCCAAAATTTCTTTTTAGGAACATTTTTAGTCAATAGTGTAGGTTGCTTATTAATTGGTTTTCTAATGGGCATCTCGTTAAAAGAAAAACTATTAACGGAAAATCAACTTTTACTTTTAGCTACGGGTTTCTGCGGTGGCTTTACCACTTTTTCTTCTTTTGCATTTGAAAATCACGCTCTACTTAAGGCCAATGATTTAATTGGCTTCTCATTTTACACCCTTTCCAGTGTTGCATTGGGCATTTTAGCCATTGTACTTGGTATTTGGCTCTCTAAACTAGTTTAACTTATTATTCTTACTTTTTTTTGAATTTTGTTATATAAAAAATAGAATTCGATACGATTTGTTACAAATATCATATCGCAATTGACAACACCTATGGTTGTACTTCGTCAATTCCGTAATTATTTAATATTTTATTAACATACCCCTAATTTTTTAGGGGTAAATATTACTTTATGATAAAAATCATGTTTTTTGCCTACACAATTTGATGGTCTTTTTTCTATTCTTCTATATTTGACCAAGTAACTAACAAATTCAATTATGAAAAAAGTCGAGGCAATTATTCGAAAATCAAAGTTTGATGAAGTCAAAAAGGCACTTCATCAAATTGAGGTCAATTTCTTTAGTTATTGGGATGTAACAGGAGTTGGCAATGAAAAACAAGGACATGTATACCGCGGTATTACGTATAGTACTTCTGATATCCAAAGAAGGTACTTGGTCATCGTGGTATCTGAAGAATTCTTGGAACGTACCGTGAATACCCTTATTAAAACCGCATCAACAGGGAATGTGGGTGACGGAAAGATATTTGTTTCTGAAATCTCAGAGGCTTATAGAATACGAACTGGAGAAAGCGGTAACGCAGGAATCAACTAAAAACCAACCAACTTTAATATTAGTATTATGGAAGCAGGATTATTTACAGCAAACAATGTATGGATGATGATATGTACCGCTTTGGTATTCTTCATGCATTTAGGATTTTCTTTCTTAGAAATCGGATTAACAAGACAAAAAAACACCGTTAATATTTTATTTAAAAATGTATTCATCATTTGCGTAGGCCTTCTACTCTATTATATAGGTGGCTTTAACCTTATGTACCCTGGCTTTGAAGACGGGGATATGGGTATATTCAAATTCGCAGGTTTTGGCATTGCCGCACCTGAAAATGGGATGACACCGGACTATGCAAGCGGCGGTTATACTTGGTGGACGGACTTTTTATTTCAAGGGATGTTTGCGGCAACCGCGGCAACCATTGTATCAGGAGCCGTAGCCGAACGAATCAAATTAGGCGGATTTATGATTTTCACCATCGTTTATGTAGGATTGGTTTACCCAATTGTGGGATCATGGCAGTGGGGCGGTGGTTTCTTGTCATCACTTTCTTATGGAGAAGCCGAAGGCTTCTACGATTTTGCAGGGTCCACTCTGGTACACTCCGTAGGCGGATGGGCAGCATTGATTGCTATTTTTCTTCTTGGCGCCAGAAAAGGCAAATTCGGTGAAGACGGAAAAACTAATGCCATACCTGGTCACAATTTACCCTTAGCAGCAGCAGGAGTATTGATTCTATGGTTAGGCTGGTTCGGTTTTAATGGTGGTTCCGTACTTTCAGCGGACCCAGCAGCGACCTCTTTGGTTTTGGTTACGACCTGTTTGGCAGCAGCAGCAGGTGGTGTAGCTGCTTTTCTTACCTCTACCGTAATGTATAAAAATTATGATTTAACCATGTTCTTGAACGGAATTTTGGGCGGTCTTGTTGGTATCACCGCGGGGGCAGACCAAATGTCACCGAACGAAGCCGTCATTATTGGTCTAATAGCGGGTGTAATTATTGTATTCGCAGTAGCACTAATTGATAAATTAAAATTAGATGACCCGGTTGGTGCAGTAGCAGTGCACTTAATCTGTGGTATCTGGGGTACTTTGGCTGTCGGAATTTTTGGGGCGAAGGCCGGGATGGATCAATTT
>CAYGUO010000044.1:0-19100 GCA_964353095.1 uncultured Flavobacteriaceae bacterium
CTATTATAATTACTGCATGTTGTATCTTTAAGCACCTAAATTTTATTCATGTTTAGTTTTTTTTCAAAAAAAATATTTTTAGTTGACCTTTTAGAAGGGTTTATAGATATTCACAATCATATTTTACCGGGAATTGATGATGGGGCAAAGAATACAGAAGAATCTTTAGAGCTAATTAAAAATTTTGGTGAATTTGGAGTGAAAGATTTTATTTGCACTCCCCATATTATGCACAATTACTATGATAATACCCCCAAGTCAATTAAAAAATCTTATAAACTACTGAAATCTGCCCTAAAAGAAAAAGGTATAGAAGATGTGAAGATTGATTATGCAGCAGAGCATATGATTGATGATAATTTTGAATTTATTTTGGAAGAAGGCAAAGCAATGCCTCTAAATTCAAATCATCTCCTAATAGAAATGTCTTACCTGCAACCTAGCATTAATTTTGAAATTGCTGTTGGTAAAATTCAGAACAATCATTTTTTTCCAGTATTTGCGCATCCTGAACGTTATCAATATTTAAATAATGATTATATTAAATATGAATATTATAAATCAATAGGCATTAAATTTCAGCTGAATATGTTATCATTAAGTGGCTATTATGGAAAAGAGGTAGAAAAGACAGCCCAAAAACTATTAACCGATGGTTTTTATGATTATATTGGGAGTGATGTGCATAATAAGAGACATATTCAAAATTTAAAAAAAATAAGACTAACTAGAACTATTAAAGATTTAGTGATGCCGATTATCCTAAAGACAAAAAATATCAATAAAGATTAAGATTTACCAAACTCCCACCACTTTTTTTCTTTTATTCCATAGCCATAACCATATTTTCCTCCATAGCCTAAATCACGACTTTTAACAGAATTTACCACAAAAGCCAGATTGGGTAATTTACCTTCTTTCATTAATTGAATTGGTACTTCCAATATTCTTTTTTCCGTTACACCAGCTTTGGTAACATAAACGACCTGAGAAGCATAATTACTAATTAATAGTGTATCACTGACCGCTATAACAGGAGCTGAATCAACAATAATATAATCGTATTTGTTCGAAACCTCATCTAATAAATCTTTAAACCTATCCTTCATCAATAGCTCTGTGGGGTTTGGTGGTATTTTTCCCGAATAAATGACATCAATCCTTTCTTCTCCGACTTCAATGTTTTGGATAACCTGTTTACTGGTAAATTCCTCGTCAAATAAATAGTCAGTAAGACCAACATTAGTGTGCCTAGGTTTTGAAGCAGCTTCTTTTGCCAATGATGAATTATAAAATTTATAAATTTTAGGGTTTCTGATATCTGCACCTATCAATAAAACACGCTTTTTTGTTGTTGCTAAAATCTTTACTAAATTAGAAGAAACAAAGGTTTTTCCTTCGCCAGGAATACTTGAGGTCACCAAGATAATATTAGCGGAAGTTGAGCTGCCTTTAGATCGCAATAAGTAATCTAGATTAGTTCTTAATATTCGAAGTGATTCAGCTAAAATTGATCTATCATTACTTTCCACCATTTTGGCTTCCTTTCGTTCTAATTTTGGTATTTCAGCTAATACCGGAATATTTTTCACAATTTCTTCAACCCCGGTTTTACTATGAATTTTATTATCTAATAACCCCTTCGCGTATATAAAAGAAAATGGCAAAACAAAGCCTAATAACATAGATGCCAATAAGATTAAAGGCTTGTTTGGCGAAACAGGTTTAAAGCTATCACTATAAGCCATATCAATTACTTTAGACTTTGGAGACGCTGAAGCAAATGTAATTTGAGACTCCTCTCTTTTTTGTAGAAGATATAGATACAGTTGTTCCGTTGTTTGCTGCTTTCTGGTAATATCTCTTAAAGCCCTTTCATTTTTTGGAGCAGAATAAATTTTCGAATTCAATCTAGAAAGCTGAGAGCTTAAATTATTGACCTGTAAATTTAAGGTATTGGTCATACTATTTAAACTTGACTGCATACTTCGCTTTAAGCCATCTAACTCTTGATCTAAATTTACAATAATTGGATTTTTTTCGTTGGAACTTTTTAATAACCTTTCTCTTTGCGATACCAGTTGATTCCATTTTGCAGTTGTTGCAGCTATGGAAGCATCAGCAAGTCCAATATTAGATGGAAGTACCTCATAACCTTCCTGTGATTCCACATAATCTTTCATACTTGAAGCAATGCTATATTGTGTGGAAATTTGTTGTAGTTCTTGCTGGTTTTCCGCACCAACGGTTAAATTTAAACTGGCCTGTGAAGCAATATCAGTTAATCCTCTATCTGTCTTAAAATCTTGGGCAGTTTGGTCAACCGAAGATAAGTTGGAATATATTTCAGCAATTCGGTCTTCAATAAAGGACGATGTTTTATCGGCTATTTTCTTTTTATCGTCAACAGCATTCTTATTGTAATTGTGAATTAACGAGTTAAGTATGTCCCGCCCTCTTTCTGGAACAGCATCTTTTAACAGAAAATTGACAATATTGGAAAATTCTTTAGACTGCTCAATCACCGTATTTTTTTTGTAATATTCCGCAATAATGGAAAGAGGTAATATTTCAATCTTATATTTTTTTCCCTTTAAGCCGTTAGTATTACTGTCTTTTGGCAAAATAACAACATCACCCAAAGTTGTTTTGATTACCTTACCAAATGCATATGATTTGAACTCTGGACTTTCACCTTCAATATCTTCTTTAAATTCAAAATTTGTTTTAGAAACTACATTGATAAAAAAGTTAGCTTTGGAATTGTTGATTATTGAATCGGCCTTTATAAAGTTAAGTTTAAATGGTGTGTTCCGGTACAAATCAGAATCCTTTATGTTCCCTAATTCATAAAACTTAATATTCAAACCCAATTGATTGGCAACCTGAATAAAATTAGATCTAGAATTCAGAAGTTCAAGTTCGTCTTCTACTTTATTACCACCTCCAGATAGAAAATTTAAGTCCTTAAATAAGGATAATTCTGGATTAGACCCATTTTCTTCTAAGATTTGAATTTTTGCGGCATTTGCATATTGAGGAATTGCATAACGCAAATAAACAAATCCAACGGCAATTAAGCCTATTATCGATAAAAGAAACCATTTCCAGTGTCTGGTGTAGCTTCCTATTATCTTACTTAAATCAAAACTTTCGTTAGATGTGTTAATATGGGAATTCATAAATTATACACTACTAATTATTTCGCGTTGTCAAAATCAACACTGTTGAAGTAATTAAAATTGAAGCTATTGATACCGCTATGGTTGCTCTATTATCTAAACTTGAAGAGGTTATTGCCGAGTTGTTTGGCTCTACATATACCACATCATTCTGTGTTAAATAGTAAACAGGAGACTGAACTGCACTCTTTTTTGTTAAGTCTATTCTGTGATATACTTTAGTGCCTTCAAAATCTCGAATGACCAATATGTTTTTTCGCATACCCTTAATGGTCAAATCATTCGCTAGCCCTAAAGCCTCCATAATGGTAATTTCCTCACCATTAACTTGATAATTCCCAGGTCTATTTACTTCACCTAGTACCGTTACGGTAAAGTTTTGTAATCTGATATTGATAATAGGATTCTTCAGATAATCTGCAAGTTCTTCCCGTAGCTTAACACGTAATTCTTCTGGAGATAAACCTATAATCTTAATTTTTCCAATAACAGGGAAATCAATTTCCCCACTTTGATCTACCAAATAGTCTACTTGTTGAATTGTACCTCCAAACTTAGAAACTTCTGATTGCGAAGGCGCCCTAAATAGATTGAAAGGTACACTAGCTTCTGGGTTAAGCGTTGAAATGTGGATGCTTACAACATCATCAACTTTAAACTTAGGGGCAAAACTATCGTCGTTTACAATAGTCTCAAAATCACTCACATCTTGAAAATAAACCACTTCTGACTTAGAAGCACAAGAACTTAAAATAAGAGATGTAGCAAAAACAATGATAAATGAACAACGAACAACTAAACTTCTAATTCTCATTACAAAAATGTATTTAAGCAAAAGTAAGATTTATAGTCTGACCTTTTAAATAAAGCCTTATTAATTCTACAATCAGTTTGATTGCAATTTTATAATTTTTTCCTTTCTCATATTTTTCAAATATCTGTTGTGTTGTGATTACCAATCACCTGACCCAAAATCATTAATCATTTCAAAAATAGGCTCCGAGTCATTATCATCAAAAAGAATATTTAAGCAAATATGTTCAATTTTTTGTTTGATTTTTTCTTTGGATAGATTTCCGAAAACCACTTGAGCCTCCAAAAACTCATTTGGGTTGTTATATAATTTTAATGACGAATACTCCTTGAAAATTTTTTCTGATATGAACGTATTCTTATAACTAATTTGCTTTGATCCATGGTTTCCAGAAAACTCGATCAGACCTATTATTTTAATTAAAAGTTGAGCATCAATTTTAACTCCAAGCTTAGTAGTGAAAATTCCTCTTTTAAAATCCCCTTCATCTACAGATAAAAAAAGCAAAGTATTTACGACATCCTGCAAATTTGTAAAAACTTCTTCTTCGTTTATAAATCTTAAGTTTATAGGTCTTTTCAACACTATTTGCCCTTTTATGTAGTTAACCGCTGAGTTTTTGGTATTGTAAACTTTATGCAATCTTACAGAAGTAAAATTTGTTTTGGAGCTTGTTTCATTTAAACTCTCAAGATAAATCTCTGCCAACCTTTTACTCACCTCTAAAGTAGTGCTCGGTTTTATGGCTCTATTGGAGGAGCAAAAAACAAATTTTTCAACATTATGTTTTTTAGATAGATCAGCGATTAATTTTGTTGATGTTAAATTTTGTTGAATAATTTTATTTTGATCGTTGTCTAAAAACTCCAAAAAAGTATTTCCCGCTGTGTGAACAACTATTGATGGTTTATAATCACTAAATATTTTTTCCATCAACTTCTTATCCTTTATATCAACTAATCTAGGTGTTAACTTTAATGAAGTCGAATTACTTAAAAAACCGGAAATCTGATTTAAACTGGATTCCGAATTATCAATTAAAACAAGGGTAACTTTAATATTTAACCGGTACAACCTTTTGGCAAATTCACTACCAATACAGCCTCCAGCTCCTGTTATAAGAATCGTTTTACCAACTAACTTTTTTGTCGCGTTATTGTCGACCAATTCGTTTTTAAACTGGCTTGGAAAAATTGTATCATAATCTAGATTACTAGCCTCAAACTGTTTTAAATCATTTACAATATTTATCGATGTACCTAAACTTTCAATCTTGGTAATAATTTCAAAAAACTTATCGAAGCAGTCGTCTTCATTATATACGTATATTTCAGATATTTGATTATCATCTATATAAGCTTGATCTAAATTAAAAGAGCTGCCATCATCCTCTTTAGGAAAAAATAATACCTGTACTAGGTGTTTTTTTAATTCTTCTAACCTTCCATTGATATCAGTAAGATCGTTATCATCTAGTTCTTTGGTAGTTACTAAAAGCACTTTTGAAAGCAATTTGTATTTAGACGCAATACGTGATTTTATCTTTTTGTATAAAAATCTTGAAGCAACTAAAGCTGAAAAACTCAGAACACTATGCACAATTATTATGGAAAGTGGGACCATTAGGTCATTTTCCATAACTAATTGCCCATTAATTACTACTAAAACAATAGTTAAGATATTGGAAAGACAAATCGCATTGAAAATGCTATACACTTCTCTTAATCTATCGTACTTGACAAAGCCTCGATAAATACCAATAAATAAAAAGATCATTGATGTAATTGCAACTATGATAGGAAGTTGCACCAACATTGTATGACTACTTATGTCTGGTAAAATAAAAGAGCATAGTGCATAAGACAAAACAAAAGACATAGCCGTTAAAAGAACGTCTATAAAAAACACTAAGCCTATGGGGAACAACTTTTCATGAAAAACCTTCATTCGTTGTATTTTATATTTTAATTCAGTCAAATGTATAACATTGCAAAGGTTAAAAATTTCTTTTAAAACACTTTTCGTTAAAGAAGTAAAAAAATCGGATGTCTGAATTAATTTTCTTAAAAATGAGTTGTTATATTGCATAATTCTCAAGTTTCCAGATATCATTTATTTATTTTATACTATGAAATCGTAAATAACGTTTTAAAAAGTGCCAAACACTTACTACTATGTCGAATAAAGCTATATTAAATGCTATTGAAAGAAAATCAATTTTGTTTATTGGAGATTTTCTAATAATAGGATTTTCTTTACGAAATTTTATTCTAAGAGCAATTGATTATCAAGATGATGAAACGTTAATTACCAAAATATTAATTTTTCTAATTGGCCTGCTAGCCTATTTTACAATAGCCTATATTTTAGATTTATATAACCTTGAAAAGGTTCCAAAACCCTTAACCCTAACTGCGATCAGGGTGTTTTCTATAGTATTCATTTTTACTTTAGCTGAATTCATTATTACCACAATAATCTTTGATTTTGCATATTGGAGAATTCATCTAGCTGTTTTTATAATATTCTGTCCGATTCAAATAGTTTTATGGAGGCTGCTATTCAACTATATTTTCAAGTTTGTTCCTGTTACTAAGAATGTTCTTTATGTGTATGATAAGACTACGGAAGAATCCCTGAATAAAAATATAGAACTTATTAATGGCGCTGATGATAAAGAAACCTACCATAAAGTAGTTTCCACTTATTTAAATAACGAAATCGTGGAATCTGAAAACGATTTAAGTAAATTAAAATTAGATGTTGATTCTTGGATAATCAATACTAGAAACTATAATCATTTTAGCGCTAATATGGAGCGAAAAATGGTTAATTCCATTTTAGAGGGTAAAGATATCATTACCTATACCTCTTTCTATGAAAGTATTTATGAAGCATTACCTATAGATTCGCATAACGATAGTATTTATGAAGTGCTCCAATTAAAAAACAATAAAATTAGATACGTTCAAAGTATTACTAGTTTTTGTTTTAATTTCATTCTTGCTTTTTTTACTGGTATTGCATTTTTTAGTGTTGTTCCATTTGTTTATATAATGAATCTTTTCTTTAATAGAGGCCCCTTGTTCTACGCCCAACTAAGAGTAGGGAAATATGGGAAAGAATATAAGGTATATAAATTTAGGTCAATGGTAGTTGATGCTGAAAGCAAGGGGGCTCAGATGGCTACTAAAAATGATACGCGAATTACAAAATTTGGAAAAATATTAAGGAAGTTCAGAATTGATGAATTACCACAAATTTTATCTGTTATTGAAGGTAACATGGTTTTTATTGGTCCTAGGCCAGAACGAAAAGTATTTGTTGATAAACTTAACCAAGTAACCCCCTTTTACAATGTCCGACATTTGGTTAAACCTGGTATAACAGGCTGGGCACAGGTAAAATATAAATATGGAGAGAATATGGAGGATTCCATACGGAAACTAGAATATGACCTTTATTATATTAAAAACAAATCTGTTGTTCTTGATATAAGAATCATATTTAAAACGGTAACTACCATTCTTTTTTCAAGAGGAGTTTAATAAAATCGTACGTACTAACTTATTCGAGTATGAATTAGAATTTTTAAATGGTTTTAAAACTATCTTTTTGAATTTGATTATGGATATTTGCCAAAATAAACCGCATGAAAATTTTGATAACAGGGGTTGCAGGTTTTATAGGGTATAGCCTGTGTCAAAACTTATTAAGAGAAAACCAGCATGAACTTATTGGTATTGATAATATTAACGACTATTACGATAGTGACCTAAAATATGATAGGCTCCTAGAACTGGGAATTCAAACAAACGAAGCATCTAAATTTAATACCCCGTCAATTAGTACAACTAACCACAAATTTAAGTTTGTTAGAATCACACTGGAAGATAAGTATTCTTTAGAATCACTTTTTAAAAAAGAAAAAATTGACGTTGTATGTCATTTAGCAGCTCAAGCAGGGGTAAGATATAGTATCTCTCATCCCGAAACGTATGTAAATAGTAATATTGTTGGTTTTTTAAATATTCTAGAATCTTGCAGAAATTTTAGTATTAAACATTTAGTTTATGCCAGTAGTTCGAGCGTTTACGGACTCAACAAACAAGTCCCTTTCAAAACAACCGATACCACGGACACCCCTATAAGCCTTTATGCAGCCACAAAAAAAAGTAATGAATTAATGGCACATACCTATAGCCATTTGTTTGGACTTAAGACTACCGGACTTCGGTTTTTCACAGTATATGGACCATGGGGAAGACCAGATATGGCTATGTTTCTTTTTGTAGATGCTATAATAAAAGACAAACCCATAAAAATCTTTAACAACGGTAAAATGGAACGAGATTTTACCTTTATTAACGATATCGTTGAAGGTATTAAACTGGTAATAGAAAAAAAGCAAAGTAAACTATTAAATAACATTTACAATATTGGAAACGGCGATGCAATAAACCTAACTGAATTCATTGAACTAATAGAACATAAGCTTAACAAAAAAGCAAAAAAGATGTTTCTAGAATTACAACCTGGCGATGTTACCAAAACTTGGGCGGATACTGCTAAATTCTCTAAAGACTTTGGCTATAAGCCAAAAACAACCGTTGATCAAGGAGTAGAAGCTTTTATTAAATGGTATGAGTATTACTATGACGTGAAAAAGGGATTAAAATAGAAAATCATAATTAAAAAATCTAATTCGTTTTATCTTTGAAACGTATATAAAAAAAATAAATGAACATTTCAACATTAGGGCTTTCTCAAGATCATAAAATATTGGTTACAGGTGGTGCTGGTTTCATAGGTTCAAACCTCTGCGAGGTATTGTTAAACAATGGTAATCAAGTAGTTTGTCTAGACAATTTGGCAACAGGAAATAAAAAAAATATCGCACATTTAATTTCAAACCCAGGTTTCCAGTTTATTGAAGGAGATATTCGCATCCTTGAAGATTGTCATAAAGCATGCTCTGGAATTGATTACGTTCTTCATCAAGCAGCTTTAGGATCAGTTCCAAGATCAATTAAAGATCCCATTACAAGTAACAATGTAAATGTATCAGGTTTTTTAAATATACTCGTGGCTTCAAGAGATGCTGGGGTAAAAAGGTTTATGTATGCGGCAAGCTCATCCACTTATGGTGATTCAAAAGATTTGCCAAAAGTTGAAGAAGTTATAGGTAGGCCATTATCTCCCTACGCTATCACAAAGTATGTTAATGAATTATATGCGACTATTTTTAATGATACTTATGGTTTAGAAACCATTGGATTACGGTACTTCAACGTTTTTGGAAGAAAACAAGATCCTAATGGTGCATATGCGGCCGTAATTCCAAAATTTGTTATTCAATTAATTAATCACGAATCTCCAAAAATTAATGGTGATGGATCGTTTTCAAGAGACTTTACATATATAGATAATGTAATAGAAGCGAATGTAAGATCTATCATTGCAGATTCGTCAGCGGCAAATACTGTATATAATGTTGCCTATGGCGAACGAACCTCTTTAAACGAGCTAGTTGCAATATTGAAAAATCTTTTATCTAAGTTTGATAATGATATTAGTGAAATTCCAATTTCTTATGGCCCTGAAAGACAGGGAGATGTACCACATTCCCTAGCCTCTATTGAAAAGGCAAAAACTAGTTTGGGCTACAACCCAAAGTTTAATGTTGCAGATGGATTAGAGGAAGCAGTCCAATGGTATTGGGATAATTTGAGCAAAACAATATGAAAATAGTCGTAATTGGAACAGGATATGTAGGTTTAGTAAGTGGAACATGTTTCGCGGAAATGGGAAACTCAGTAACCTGTGTTGACATTGATGCAAAAAAAATAGAACAACTAAAAGACGGTATAATTCCAATTTTTGAACCAGGCCTGGAAGCTATGGTAAAGCGAAACTTAAATAACCAAAATTTATATTTTAGCACAAATATCACAGAAGTACTTCACGATAGCGATTTTGTATTTATTGCTGTAGGAACTCCAATGGGTGAAGATGGTTCTGCAGATTTAAAGTATGTCCTTAAAGTAGCTGAAGATATTGGTAAAAACATAAGTAAATCCTTGATTGTTGTTAACAAATCTACAGTGCCTGTTGGGACTGCCGATTTGGTAAAAGCAACCATTAATGAACAATTGACTATTAGAAATAAAAAAATACCATTTACGGTAGTTTCCAATCCTGAATTTTTAAAAGAGGGAGATGCGATAAATGATTTTATGAAGCCTGACCGCGTAGTAGTTGGTACTGAGAATGAAACGATCTCAAAAAAAATGAGAAATCTTTATGCCCCGTTCTTTAGAAGCACAACGGATAGATTCATTGCAATGGACGTAAGATCAGCGGAAATGACAAAGTACGTAGCCAATGCGATGCTTGCTACCAAGATTTCCTTTATCAATGAAATATCAAATATTTGTGAGCTAGTAGGTGCTGACGTAAATAAGGTTAGAATTGGTATTGGTTCCGATAAAAGAATTGGTTATAGCTTTATTTATCCTGGTAGTGGTTACGGGGGTTCTTGTTTTCCAAAAGATGTAAAAGCCCTTAGGAAAACTGCTGAGAAAAACGGATACTCTCCTAAATTAATAACCGCCGTTGAAGAAGTAAACAATCAACAAAAATTAGTGATTGTAAATAAAATCGTTAAAAGATTTGGTAAAAATCTTCAGGGACTTCAATTCGCAATTTGGGGATTAGCATTCAAGCCAGGCACAGATGATATGAGAGAAGCGCCTTCCATTTACGTTATCAATGAACTAACTAGGTTAGGTGCAAAAATAAAAGCCTATGACCCCAAAGCAATTGCCGAAGCAAAAGAATTTTATTTGAAAGACAATAAAAGTGTAACATATTACGATTCTAAATATGGTGTTTTAAATAATAGCGATGCATTACTATTATTAACTGAATGGAAAGAATTTAGATCGCCAGATTTTATTGAGGTAAAAAAAGAATTAAACAACGCCATAGTTTTTGATGGTAGAAACCAATATGACGAGGAATATTTAGCGGAATTAGGTTTTGAATACTATCAAATTGGGAAACAATATTTAAAAAACAAATCTCTTACATGAAAAATACTAAGATTTCAATCATTGGTTTAGGCTACGTAGGTTTACCATTGGCTAGATTATTTGCAACAAAATATCCTGTAATCGGATTTGATATCAATACAAAGCGTGTTGAAGAATTACAAAATGGGCATGATGACACCTTAGAAGTGGAGGATAGTGTGTTACAAAAGGTTTTGAAATCATCAGATAATAATGAAAATGGATTGTTTTGCACCTCTGAAAAAAATAGCCTATCAAGCTGTAACTTTCATATCGTAACTGTGCCTACTCCCGTAGATAAAACAAATAGACCAATTCTTACACCCTTGTACAAAGCAAGTGAAACGGTTGGTTCTATTTTGAAAAAAGGTGATGTTGTAATTTATGAATCTACCGTCTATCCTGGAGTTACGGAAGAAGAATGCGTGCCAGTTTTGGAAAAAATTAGTGGACTTAAATTTAACCAAGATTTCTACGTTGGATATTCGCCTGAAAGAATAAACCCCGGTGATAAAAAACACACTGTAGAAAAGATATTAAAGGTTACTTCTGGATCAACACCTGAAATTGGTAAACAAGTAGACAATCTATACAATTCAGTTATTGAGGCCGGAACATATTTAGCACCAACTATTAAGGTGGCTGAAGCTGCTAAAGTGATAGAAAACTCACAAAGAGATATCAATATTGCCTTTGTAAATGAACTTGCTAAAATTTTCAATCTCATGGATATTGATACCCATGCCGTATTAGAAGCAGCAGGCACCAAATGGAATTTTTTACCATTTAAACCCGGTTTAGTTGGTGGACACTGTATTGGGGTTGATCCTTATTATTTGGCTCAAAAAGCACAAGAGTATGGTTATCATCCCGAAATAATTCTAGCAGGAAGACGACTTAATGATGGAATGGGTAAATATGTAGCTTCTGAAGTTATCAAATTAATGGTCTTAAATGACATCAAAGTAAAACAAAGTAACATTTTAGCTCTCGGAATCACCTTCAAGGAAAACTGCCCTGATGTTAGAAATACAAAAGCTGTTGATGTTATTAATAATTTAAAGCAATATGGAACCAATGTTGATGTCTATGATCCATGGGCTGCGGCCGAAGAAGTGAAACATGAATACAACCTTGATTTGGTAAGTGATATTAAAGGAAAAAAATACGATGGTATTGTACTCTTGGTATCACACAAACAATTTCTTAAACTAAATTTAGATGATTTTAAGAAGCAAACTAGTATTATATATGACGTAAAGGGAATTCTTAAAAATGCCGACCAACGCCTTTAACAAAAAGAGAGAAATGCGAAATTTAAGGTAGTTCAAAACCTAGATTAACCTTTTGGCTATTGTAGAATTTCGCATTTAATTCAAATTCAGGATATAGTCCATTTTTACTCCTTGAATTTACTAAATCGGGAATATTTTTAAAACTACAATTTTCAAAAATATTATCTCTATTAGGTCTGTTGATTTGAAATAATACTTTCAAATCTTCAAAATTGCAATTGGTAAAACTATTGTTATATGCCTCTGTATATAAAACATCCCAGAAATAAAAGGCAACACCATACTCCATACTCTTAAAAGTACAATTGATGAATTGATTGTGATGACCCGCATTACTAGCTCCATCGCCATCGCCATCAATCCAATCTTCAAATTTTACACCACCTGCTACATTTTCAACAGTTACATTTCTGAAGGTATTATGATGAGCCCCATTGGCAACACTAATACAGCCAATTGCCTCATCTCTTCCAATTATTATCGAATCTTCAACCAAATTGTTGGTAACGTCATCAAAACTAAGTTCGATCCTCGTGTTAACCACAGTACAATTTCTTATTACATTATTATTGGCCCCATCTTTTAAGCATATTCCATGAGCAATATGATGCATTCCCTTTGCACGCTCAACATAAATATTATCCAACAAAGCATGACTACTGTTTGAGGAAATTAAATAATAGTAATCAGTTGAGTTGATATCATTGTCAGAATATACTTTAGAATTGTAATGCTCCGTATATTCACTGCCATTCTCAACAATTACCCCACGCATTCCGCAATTGATTACCAAACAATCTCTTACAATGTTATAATCGCCATCGTCTATTGTCAATCCCTGCCCAGTCATATTGAAACCAGAATTTCCATTCTTATCACTATTATCAATATTGAAGTCACCAGCATCGGTAGTAATTATATTTTTAAAAACACAATGCTTACCTCCCCTATTTACAATATTGCTCTTATAATATTGAACTTGAATATTTTCAAGATGGATATAATCTTTATCAAACATTCTTATTGCACTTCCAATTCCAACATCATTTGTCCGATTTCCAATAAAAGTTGGTAAAATATCACTATCCAAAGCATCATTATTAGACTTATAATCCTCATATGAAACAGAAGAAACTCCGGTAGTTACAGTATCAAATGGATATTCTTTATATCCAATAAAATAAATACCTTCTTGACTATTGCCCGAATTACCAACTAATAAGTCAACATTTCCATAATTTCCGGCGCTAATTAATATGGTATCTCCGGCAGTAGCATTTTTAAAAGCAATCTCTATATTCCATGGCTCTTTTTCTGTCTTACCGCTATTCGCAACATTACCATTAGTACTTACATAAAAAACATGGTCTCCATAAAAGAAATGTTCCGCTAAACCTACCTCTTCATCTTCCACAACTAATTCATCATCGAGTGTTCCATCAGATTCTTCAGAAACTTCAATCTGTTCATCAGCACCTAAAACATTTTCTTCATCCTTTATAACCTCCAATTCCTGTAGTGTTTGGTATAAATCATTTTCAGGCCCGCAGGCAACTAGTGAAAAGAAGAAAACAAATATTATTAATATGGTACTAAAGTCTATGGAAAGGCGTCTTAATTTCATTGCTGTACAAAATTCTAGATGCATTCTTAACTTGATTTTTGTTCAAACATCGATAAAAGGGACGTTTTAAAGGTTAAACTTCTGATTTTTTCGATGAAATACACTATTATTGAAAAAACGAAATTATTTTCTAAACTTGGAAAACAGGGCTTGAAGCTTTTCAAAAACCTCTTTAAATTCGGGCAAATCCAGTAATTTTGAACCAATAATAAAGACTATCGTTCCAACAATTATCTGTAAAATAAAAAGGCCCAGGTTTGATAGTGGCAAATATAGTATCGTAAACATCAGAGCAGAAGTACCTATTGATAATAATAAAATTGGTAATATGTCTAAGAACTGTTCCTTCCAAGAATAACCAATTAGTTTTCTGGTATAGAAACTATTGATGAAAAATTCAATAAAAGCAAATAATACCAGACCATATATCATAAATAATATTCCATATTTTATAGATAATACAATTATAGGTACTAAAATTATTTTCTTAATAACTTCTAGCCTGAGGTTTAAATTAGAATACCCCTTTACCAACAAAAGGTTTAAATGTAATATTTGTAAAGGGTATAATAAGCCAGCAATACATAATAATTGAAAGTATATAATTGAAGGTTCCCATTTTTCACCAATTAGCAAATACACCATTGGCTTGGCCATTGCGATAAGACCCAATAAAATTGGAAAATTAATATAAACAGCGAACCTTATAAATTTTTGAAATGCTCCTTTCAATCTTTTGTCATCATCTTTAATGGTGGAGAGAATTGGAAAACTTATCCGCTGTATTGCTGCAGTTATATTGCTACTTACTGGTGTTTTAAATTGTTCAGCTCTAGTATAAAAGCCCAAACTTGCTGTAGAAAAATATCTCCCTATGACCACATAAAAGATATTATGGTAAATTGTATTGATAACGTTTGCCAAAAGCAACTTATAACCAAAATCAAATAATTCTTTAAAACTTTGAAACGAAAACATCCATTTTGGTCGCCAATCATTAGTAATCCAATAAACGAAACAAACTATGGTAGGCCGTACTACAGCCAAAGCCACTAAACTCCACACTCCGTAACCCGAATAAGCCATTGCAAGCGCACAAATTCCTGAAATTGCAGCAGCTGTAACAGATACAATGGCTTGTAATTTAAATTTTAAAAACTTTGTATACTGTGTTTTGTGAATCAGCGAAAGGGCATTAATGATTAAAACTGCTCCCGACAATTGTAAAATTTCTTTAAGTACTGGGGTTTTAAAAAAAGAAGCGATTATTTCAGCAGTGAAATAGAGCAAAATATACAATACAAAAGCGGTTAACAGGTTGATAAAAAAAACAGTATTGTAATCTTGATCGGTGACAGTTGTTTTTCTAATCAATGCACTGCCAAAACCAGCTTCCACAATAATATTGGCAATGGCAAGAAAAACAGTTAAATATCCGATGATACCTATCTCTTCAGGGGAGAGCAACCTTGCTAAAACAATTCCTACAACAAAAAGAAATCCTTGACTTACTAGACCATCTAAAATCGTCCAGTTGAAGCTAGCTATTGCTTTATTTTTTAAAGACATAACACTTAAACTGTTAAAAGTGGTAAAAAAACGGAATTGGTTTGGTTAAACGCGGGTTTTTTTAGATTATTTCTTAATTTTAGTTTCGTTATTATACTTCCCCCACTTCATATGGCAATGCTATTTTAAAAAGAAGCTTCCCCCATTGTTTTATTGTTTAACGCAGTGTGCACTAATCATAGTATTAGATGCCAATATTTTAGTTATGTTAAATCGAATTAAAAAGGGAAGTTTTCAAACTTTACTATGGTCTCTTATACTATCGGGGTTTACAATATCAGGATTTGCCCAAGATAAATCTCAAGCTGGTAATTGGAGTAATATAATTCCTTTGGAGGTTATACCTGTTGCAGTATCCAACTTGCCAGATGGAAAACTTATTGTTTGGTCTGCTAAGTTTAGGGAAAGTTTCAACATTAACGATGACGGGGTAACGTTTACCGAAATTTATGACCCATTTATTGGAAAAATAGGTGCTGGTGAAGGCGAAACAACTACCAATTTAGAACACGACATGTTCTGCCCAGGTATCAATAATTTACCCGATGGGAAAATTCTATCTGCTGGTGGTACTAGTAGTTTTAAAACAAGCCTTTATGATTACAACACAGGACAATGGATTGCCGCGGATGAAATGAATGTTCGAAGGGCTTATCAAGGCAATGTAACACTCCCAAATGGCAATGTATTCACATGGGGAGGCTCATGGAGTGAAATAGACCCTTCAGAAAGTAATAAGGATGCTGAAATATGGAATGGTAGTTCGTGGACCTCATTACCAGGCATAGATGGAAGTTTTCTATATACCAGTAATGATCTAATCAATGAAAATAAAGGTGTTTACAGGGCAGATAATCATGTATGGCTATGGGTAGCACCTAACGGAGGGCTATTTCATGCTGGACCTAGTGAGCAAATGCATTGGGTTAATTTAACTGGAACAGGAAGTGTTATCAATGCTGGTACTAGAAATGGTGATTCGTATTCTATGAAAGGAACCACAGTTATGTTCGATGCTGGAAAAATACTAAAAGTTGGAGGTGCTGAAAGTTATGATTCTAACCACCCAGCAAAAAACAATTCTTTTATTATCGATATTAATGTACCGTTTGGAAATCAACCAATTATAACCAATTCAGGTAATCTAGATTATTCAAGAACCATGCACAATAGTACAGTTTTACCAAACGGTCAAGTTTTGGTAACTGGAGGGCTTGACCATTCAGAGGTTTTCTCAGATAATGGAGCTAGATTGTATGCTGAGCTGTTTACCCCTAATGTAGCAGGTGGTTCATGGGAGACCCTATCATATATGGCAACACCGCGCACCTATCATAGTGTGTCTATCCTACTGACAGATGGTACTGTTTTTACTGGAGGTGGTGGACTAAGTTTGAATGCTTTTAACCACTTTAATGGTGAAATCTTTTACCCTCCATATCTTTTTGAAACAAATGGGTCGTATAAAGAACGTCCTTATATTAATGCCCCGGCAACATCTGGCTATAATACCAACATCAATATTACTGGTAGTAACGGTATTGACGAAATGGCTTTAGTACGTTTTTCAGCAGCAACGCACAGCACCAATAACGAACAAAGAAGAATTCCAATAACCCATACAGAAGATACTCCAGGAAACTATACGGTAGCTATACCAAATGAAAACCTTTTGCCTCCCGGGTACTACATGTTGTTTGCAATAGATAATGGGGTGCCTTCCCTTGCTGAGACCATTCAAATAGCACAACCTGTATATATTAATGCCAACCCTTGTAATGGTTTGAACATGAGGCCCGAGGTTACGGTAAATGGTACGCCAAACATAGGGGACGATTTTTATCTTTTAAATGGAGGCGAAAATATTACGCTCGCAGCTAATGGAGTCGTTGTAGCTAATATTACTAGACCAAACGGAACTATTTCTAACGGCGCCACATTAACCGTAAATGGGTTAGATGAAAACAGTGAAGGATGGTACACGCTAAAAACCGAAGCAGGTTGTTTTACCAGAGTAAAACTAGTAATTAATAGGCCAGAAACGCCTATTTGTGCGGCAATGGAAAATTTGGCCCTCAACAAACCTTCAAAACAGTCAAGCACTAGCGGTTCAGATGTTGCAAGTAAAGGAAATGATGGAGTATTTGAAAACTCTGGAAATTTTCAACATACCACTAATTCAGATAGTTCACCATGGTGGGAAGTCAATTTGCAAACAGCTTCTTATGTTGAGGAGCTACGCTTATATAATCGCACTGGTGTGAGTCAGCCAGTTCAAGATAGATTAAGAGATTTTTACGTATTAACTTCTTTAACTCCCATCCCAGAAAATGGAGATATCATGCAAATGATTAAAAATCCAGCATATTCGGCTACTTTTTATGGCGGAGCGGTTGAAAACCAAGCGACCATAAAAATTAATGAAATGGCTCAATATGTAAGAGTCCATTTTCCGGAAATTGGAGGTAATCGAATTTTACATACTCAAGAAATTCAGGTAATTGGGTGTTCTGAAATCATAACTGATCCTTGTGATACTTTTAATGTTTCTATCACTCCTGTGGGACCTTTGGATACCGAATCCGGTATTCAAACTTTAACAGCACAGCCCTCTGGAGGTATTTGGAGTGGAGATTCCACAGATGGGACCTTTGACCCCAGTATTGGTCAAGGAACGTATAGCGTTACCTATACCGTGGATTTTGGCGAAGAATGTATCAAATCTGACACCATTACAATTATAGTAAACCAACCAGGAAATGGAACATGCACAACAACCTCCAATATTGCATTAAACAGGACCGCGTCCCAATCTTCAACCTATGGGGCAGGAATCGCTTCTTATGCCATTGATGGTAATACTAACGGCACCTCACCTTGGTCGGCCGACCTACAGCATACCAACGAAGAAACACAACCCTGGTGGCAAGTAGATCTTGAGGTTATCAGCACCATAGAAGATATTGTCATCTATAACCGGTCCGATAAACTACAGGCCAGATTGAACAATTTTTATGTCCTCATATCCTCTACACCTTTCAATACCAGCGCGAGCTTACAGGATCTGCTTAACGACAGTAATATCACGAATCAGTTCTTTACTGGAAATGCAGGGCTTCAAGAAACACTAAACCTCAATACAACAGGGCAATTCGTAAGAATTCAACTTAGTGGAACAGCACAAACCTTGCACATGGCGGAAGTTCAGGTTATAGGGTGTTCAGGTGGTAACAGTAATCCTTGCTTAGGTGTTGAAGAGGCAAGTATTGACCCCGCGGGACCATTTGATGTGAACGAGGGTGTACAGAATCTCTCGGCCAACCCTATTGGAGGAGTTTGGGGTGGTGATGCTCAAGCAAACGGTACTTTTGATCCATCACAAGGACAAGGCACATACACTGTAACCTATACGTATACAAATACAGATGAATGTACTAGCTCGGATAGTATCGACATCACTGTAAACCCAGCTCCAGATCCTTGTGATGCTTTTAATGTTTCTATCACTCCTGTGGGACCTTTGGATACCGAATCCGGTATTCA
>CAYGUO010000045.1:0-18614 GCA_964353095.1 uncultured Flavobacteriaceae bacterium
GAAGCATATTCAACTTCAACTGGAATTCTCGCTAAATCTTCAAAAATATATTCTGCAACCAAACCAGCATGCCATGAGGTTCCGCAAGCAACGATGATTATTCTATTGGCATTAAGGAACTTCTCTAAATTCTGATCTATGCCCGCCATTCTTATGATACCCTGATCTGCCAATAAGCGTCCTCTATAGGTATCTAAAATAGCTCTTGGTTGTTCATAAATCTCTTTAAGCATAAAGTGGTCATAACCCCCTTTTTCAATCTCTTCAAGATTTAATTGAAGCTCTAAAATATTTGGATATGCAATCGCGTCGTCTTTTATTTTACGTAGTTTGATTTCTTTTCCAATTCGGATTATCGCCATTTCTTCATCTTCCAAATACACCGCGTTATTGGTGAATTCAATAAATGGAGATGCATCAGATGCAATGAAATACTCATTCTCACCAATCCCTATTGCAAGCGGGCTACCAAGTTTAGCCACCACTATTTCATCAGGTTTATTTTTGTCAAACACAGCAATAGCATAAGCTCCAACAACCTGATTCAATGCGATTTGAACCGCTTTTCCAAGTTTTACCCCTTCTTTTTTCTTAACCTCTTCAATCAAGTTAATCAATACTTCAGTATCCGTATCTGATTGGAATGTATAACCCCTTTTTATTAGCGCCTTTTTAATAGACTCATAGTTCTCTATGATTCCGTTATGGATAATCACCAAATCTCCTGAATTGGAATAGTGCGGATGAGAATTAACATCGTTTGGCACGCCATGGGTTGCCCAACGGGTATGCCCTAACCCTAATTTTCCTTTTGTAGAAATTGAGGATTCTGTTTTTTTCTTTAAATCTTCAACCTTTCCTTTAGTTTTGGAAAGATGGGTGTTTTCTCCGTCAAAAAGAACAATACCGGCGCTGTCATAACCTCTATATTCTAATCTTTGAAGCCCTTTTATAATGATAGGATAAGCATCTCTATGCCCTATATATCCAACTATTCCACACATAATTTTTTAAATAATATTTTGGTTAAGAACTATTTGAAAGTATAAAAGTAATGACTACGGACAAGAACAAATGCCTTTTCTAGTTGAGATAACGTAAAAATACTTTGAATGGTGTTTTTGATTGTAACTATTAATCTATTTGAGTATAAGAAATCTCAAGTTTTAATTTTTTATCTTGATTCTCAACACCAACATTATTCCCAAACAAAACCGTGCTTAGTGGGGTTATGCTGGACATTACCGGTAAACTAGCATTTTCGGAGCTTCCAAGTGCCTCCAAAACTGCCGTGATTTCAACATTAGCAGTTAAAGCTAAGGCGAGTTTGTCATTTGGTGTGCTTCTAAGTACTAAATCATTAATATATTGGGTAACCCGTATACTATATTTAACACCTTTTCCAGTATCATCAACCTGTAATATTCCGTCGTAGTTTAAAAATCGTCCAAGACTTGAGCTTGCTTGTAAATCACTGTTTTCAGTATCGGAATAAATTAAGGGTTGGTTGGTGTCCGTATTGTACAAATATAATCTGGGTGGCTCCACAAAACCGGTAACATTATCCAGCTGGTCTCTATCCACGTAAAAAGAAATGGTAGCTTCATTAATAAGCCAGTTGTTCTCCCTAATTTGATTAATGATATTCGCTGCATTTGCTTCATCTTCATCAAACAATCGAATCTCTGTATAAACCCCTGAGCCACCTCTTAAATAAACTCTTGAAGCATTTTCGCCGTTATCGATTTCATTTGCTATAGTTGTTGGCAACATTTCATCAATAAAAGTATTCACAGCGTTTCCGAAAGTAGCATTATTTTGGTTTTGAAGTAACCTCAATACAAACTCTCTTTCCACTGTTTCTATATTTCCTTCGTTCTCTCCAGTTGAAATATAGTCTTGAAATTCATAATTCAAGGTAATGGTTGCCCTCGATAAATCAAGTAACAACATGATATCACCATTCAAGGGTGTCACCGAAAAATGAAGTCCTTTTAAAAAGTTATTAAAATTGGACTGATTCAGTAAGTCCAAAGAGCCTTCTTTGTCCAAAATATTTTCTTGAAAAAAAGCGGAGTCCAAAGTTACGCGAATACCAGGGGCTAGACGTTGGGAAACGGTAGTCGATTCATCAACTTCAGTATCAGGGTCGTCGTCTTCAAAAATTAAATATTGTTGGTTACTTATGGTTACCTCGCCATCAAATAGTGGCGAACCTTCAACAAAACTAGGTATGTTGGTGTTTGAGTAATACTCCTGTGCTTCTTCAAAATTTGCTTCCGGATTTAAATCACGAAGAAAAAATGAAGAGCGTTCCACCTTTAAATTAAACGGTTGGTTCAATGCTGTCTCTGAACCGTAAATTGAGTCTAGTTCAAAAGATATTGGAAACGTATTTGCTACAAAATCTTCTTCAGACCCATCTTGGTTTGGGTCTAAGGGATTAGAACCTAGAATTCTTTCTTCATTATCATTAACGCCATCACCATCGGTGTCGCTGGTTGGGTCATCTGGGTCAGCGTCTTCACTATTAATGACCCCGTCGCCGTCACTATCATTATTTTGACCTGGCACCAACTGATAGGGTATATATAATGTGACCTCTGTTACCGTTTCCTCTTCATTTATGGTGTCGGCATTATCATCAAATGCTGCCCTATCCTCAACTTCCTGTGATGCATTACCAAAACTATTTTGTACTGTTCCAGGAGCTGCCCCAGCAGCAAAACGAACTTGGCTTGTTATTTTAGCCTCTCTTCTTCCATAAATAGGATCATTGTAAGCACCCAATTGATAAAGTGGCAATCTATTGGTTTGAACCGCGGTTATCTTTTTGTTCAAGGCAAATACATCAAATTCTGCCTTATCCGTAACAAAAGGCTCTCCAGCGATTACACCATCGCCCAGCGTATCCAGTTCCTCTTCGCATGAAACTATAAATAGTGCCAAAACAATTAATCCGGCAAAAGCCGAAATCAAACTTTTATAAAAACCCATTCGGTCTATTTTAAAACTTCCGTATTGTAGAAATTTGAATATGCCTCCTCTGCTTCTTGAAACGAAACGTACGGCAAAACTGGCTTATCCTGTTTGGAAATGTATTCTGTTAAATCATCAGAAACCCCTTCCGAGGCTAAAATAACAGCATCAGAATAATCTACTGCCACCTTTAACAAATTATTATAGTCGGGCATTTCTAGCGAGCTTATTTTATCCGCTTTTATACCATCAAAAGCTATTTTCTTTTGCATGTCAACATTAAGCGAACCCTCAAAACCTTTATCATAAACCGAAGTCACGATTTTGCTATCCGCAAAAATAGGCTCATCTGCGTAGTACTCCCTAAGATAAAGTGGCAGCAAAGAAGCCATCCAACCATTAACATGGATAATATCTGGAGACCAGTTTAACTTTTTAACCGTTTCAACCACTCCTTTTGCGAAGAAAATAGCGCGCTCATCGTTATCGCTAAACAATTTACCTTCTTTATCCTTAAAGGTGCCTTTTCTTTTAAAGTACTCTTCATTGTCAATAAAGTAAACCTGAATTCGTTCTCTTGGAATGGAAGCGACCTTAATAATCAAAGGCATATCCATATCATTGATAACCAAATTCATTCCTGATAGACGAATTACCTCATGTAATTGATGTCTGCGCTCGTTGATGTTTCCATAACGGGGCATAAAAATCCGAATCTGTCCGCCATTACTGTTCACCATTCTTGGAGCTTCGTATGACATTAAGGAAACTTGATTCTCTGGGAGGTAAGGCACTAATTCTGAAGATACAAACAATATCTTTTTACCATTCATAAACGCAATTTTTGTTTATTGGAAAAAACGTAGCTGCAAAAGTACAAAATTTATGTAGATTACCAGTATTTATGGTATTTTTGCACGCTTTTAACTTAATTCATGCACGTATTCAACTATAAACAAGAGCTCGCGGAAGCACTTCAAAACGAGAAGGCGAAAAATCATACAGTGGGTTTTGTGCCTACTATGGGAGCCTTGCATGAAGGTCATCTATCATTGGTTACAAAAGCGCAAAGTCAGAATGATGTCGTAGTTGTGAGCATTTTTGTAAACCCGACACAATTTGACAACCAAGAGGATCTTGAAAAATATCCTGAAGATTTTCAGAAAGACCTCAACCTACTGGCTAGCGTTTCTGATGAAATCATCGTTTTTGCTCCGTCAAAATCGGAAATATATGATGGCAATATCGTTTCAAAAAGTTTTCATTTCAATGGTCTTGAAAAGGTAATGGAAGGTGAGTTTAGGGCAGGGCATTTTAATGGTGTTGCTACTATTGTTCAGCTACTTCTTAACTCCGTAAGGCCAAATTCTGCCTATTTTGGCGAAAAAGATTTTCAACAATTACAGATTATCAAAAAACTCGTTGAGCTAGAAAATATGCCTTATGAAATTATCGGGTGCCCAATAGCACGCGAACCTAGCGGTTTAGCTATGAGTTCACGCAATGAAAGGTTATCAAAATCTATGAGAAAAGATGCTAGTTTTATTTTTAAAACCTTGCAAACTGCCAAGTCTAAATTTGGCACGGAAAATGCTTCTACTATTAGCGATTGGGTAATCAACATGTTTGCTAACAATCCCTTATTGCGGTTGGAATATTTTGAAATTACGGATATTGAAACTTTGACCCCTATCGTGAAAAAACAAAAGGACAGAAAATACAGAGCGTTTATTGCCGTTTATGCTGAAGAAGTTCGCCTAATAGACAATATCGCCCTTAATTAAGTAATTTTACCCCATGCAAATAGAAGTTGTTAAATCAAAAATTCATCGTGTAAAGGTTACTGGTGCCGATTTAAATTATATCGGCAGCATCACTATTGATGAAGATTTAATGGATGCCGCTAACATTATACGTGGCGAAAAAGTACAGATTGTTAACAATAACAACGGAGAGCGATTAGAAACATACGCCATTCCTGGGCCAAGAAATTCAGGGGAAATTACCTTAAATGGAGCTGCGGCCAGAAAAGTTGCTGTTGGTGATGTATTGATTTTAATAACCTATGGCCGAATGGATATCGAAGATGCTAAAACCTTCAATCCCTCTTTAGTTTTTCCAGAAGAAACGACCAACCTCTTAAAATAGCTTTGAAAGCCTCCACTAAAAAATTCTTAAAAACAGCTATTCCCATTGCCATAGGAATATTTTTAGTTTGGTACTCGTATCAATCCACTACCTCAGAAGACCGAAAACTAATTGTTGAAAATATTTCTAATGCCAGTCCTTTATGGGTTGGTTTTTCATTATTTATCGGTATGCTAAGTCATGTTTCAAGAGCTATACGATGGAATTTTTTGTTGAATCCTTTGGGCTATAAACCTAAACTCAGCAATAATATTTTAATCATATTAATTGCGTATTTCACCAACCTTGGCATCCCACGTTCAGGAGAACTTTTGCGTGCTACAGCCCTTACTACGTATGAAGGCGTTCCGTTCGAAAAAGGTTTTGGAACCATTGTTACCGAAAGGGTTATTGACCTAGTAATGCTCTTGATTATTATTGCTATCGCCTTATTACTACAAACCGATATCATCTTAGATTTTTTAAATAGTAATGGGGTTAGCTTATTTGGATCAGCGATTATTCTTATCGTGGGTATTATAGGGCTGATCGGCTGTGTTTATATCATTAAAAGATCAACTTCTGGCTTTGCCCTAAAGCTTAAAACTTTTTTGACCGGTATGCTAGAGGGCGTTTCAAGTATTTTGAAAATGGAGAAAAAATGGCTTTTTGTTTTCCATACGGTATTTATTTGGGGCAGTTATATTGCTATGTTTTGGGTTATAAAACATACCATTGCAGAAACAGTAGCACTCTCATTTTCTCAAATCTTAGTGGCATTCATCGCCGGAGCTTTTGCAATGTCGACCACAAGCGGTGGTATTGGAGCCTACCCTCTTGCAGTTGCTGCTGCGTTATCCTTATTTGATGTTTCCGAAGTATCAGGAAACGCTTTTGGATGGATTATGTGGATTTCCCAGACCCTAATGATAGTGGTCTTTGGGGCAATATCATTTATGCTGTTACCGTTATTGAACAGAAATAGATAGCCTGGCTATCCAAACTTCGTTCCATGACCAGATTATTATTGCCGCTATTGGCATGCTTTTGCCTTAGCCTAAGTGCTCAAGTAAAACAAGAAATATTCGAATCGTTCAAACTTCAAGAGCGTCGAGACGTTTCGTATTACTTTCCGGAAGATTACACAGACGAAAAAACCTATCCATTGATTGTTGTGCTTGATGCAGAATATCTTTTTGATAATGTTGTGGCCAACGCTAAATTTTATAGCACCCATAATAGAATGCCAGAAGCTATTATTGTTGGTGTTCATCAAAGTGAAAACGATTTACGATGGGAAGATTGCGATTTTGAGCAAACTACTGGACTACCAACTGAAAAAGGACAGCTGTTCTATGAGTTTTTGGGCACGGAATTGATTCCTTATCTGGAGACCAGCTATACCATTGCCCCCTTTAAAATGTTTATTGGGTATGATATTACCGCAAATTTTGGAAACTACTTTTTATTTAAGGACAACTCTTTATTTAATGCCTATTTGACCATCTCACCCGTATTGGCTACCGAAATGGACAGTCGTATTCCTGCTCGATTATCTGCTTTGGACCAAGAGATTTTCTACAACCTAGTATTGGAAAAAGAACCGACCGAAGACCGACAGCGTATCCTTCAAATGAATACGGCAATAAGTTCCATTCAAAAAGAGAATTTGCACTACTTCTTTGATCAATATGACGAACCGGATCATATTTCAATTGCCGCTTACGGAATAAGCAAAGCTTTTGATAATATCTTCAAACTTTTTAGACCGATCAGCCCTAAAGAATACAAAGAAAAAATACTGGTGTCAGACGAACCCGTTATCAACTATCTAGAGGCTAAGTATGGAATGATTCAAGAGCTATTGGGTTTTGAGAAAGAAGTTGAATTAAACGATATTATGGCCATTTATGCCGCATGTCTTAAAAAAGAAGACTATGAAAGTCTTAAGCCGCTTTCTGATATTTGCAAAAAGCAATTCCCAGAAAGTATGATGGGCTTTTATTTTGAAGGGGAATATCTTGAACTGATTGGCGAACCTAAAAAAGCGTTCAAAACTTTTGAAAAAGCCTTTCAAATGAATGAAATTGACTTTTTGACCAAAGACATGGCCTTGGATAAAATGGATGCCCTTAAAGCAGATTTTGGGTTTTAAACATCTCTATCAGCTTGTTATTAAAAAGGATATTTATGGTTTAAAAGTAGCACCAGTCTTACATCTAAAAGGTCAAAACCAGTATCTTTAGCCAAATTCCTATCGGATTTATGGCAAAAACAAAAACAGCTTATTTCTGTCAAAACTGCGGCACCCAATATGCCAAATGGATCGGACAATGCACCTCATGCAAACAATGGAACACCGTAGTTGAAGAGGTGGTACAGAAAGAAGAAAAAAAAGCTTGGAAAACAACATCTTCAACGCTTCAAAAGGCTGCAAAACCATTACTCGTAAAAGAGATCAACAACGAAAAAGAGATTCGCATCAACACCCTTGACCAAGAATTCAATAGGGTCTTAGGTGGCGGGTTAGTCCCTGGCTCATTAACCCTATTGGGCGGAGAGCCTGGTATTGGAAAAAGCACCTTACTACTGCAAATTGCCCTTAAATTATCGCACAAAACACTATACGTTTCCGGTGAAGAAAGTCAAAAACAGATTAAGATGCGTGCAGACCGCATCTTTCCCAACTCTGAAAACTGTTTTATCCTAACGGAAACAAAAACCCAAAACATCTTTCAACAGATAGTAGCACTTGAACCAGATATTGTTGTTATTGATTCCATTCAAACCTTACATTCCGATTATATTGAATCTGCGGCAGGAAGTATTTCGCAAATACGAGAATGTACCGCGGAACTTATCAAATTTGCTAAAGAGAGCAACACTCCCGTAATTCTTGTTGGCCATATTACAAAAGATGGCACCATTGCAGGGCCCAAAATATTGGAGCACATGGTGGATACGGTACTCCAGTTTGAAGGAGATCGAAATTATGTATACCGCATTCTTCGTTCCTTAAAAAATAGATTTGGATCAACCGCTGAACTTGGTATTTATGAAATGCAGGGTAGTGGTTTGCGAGAGGTGAACAATCCGTCTGAAGTACTGATTTCAAAAAACGATGAAGAGTTGAGCGGTACAGCAATTGCTGCTACCGTGGAAGGAATGCGTCCATTGCTGATTGAGATTCAAGCATTGGTCAGTACCGCTGTTTATGGAACACCGCAACGTTCTGCAACGGGCTTCAATGCCAAACGCCTCAACATGCTTTTGGCCGTTTTAGAAAAAAGGGCGGGTTTCAAACTTGCAGCAAAAGATGTTTTTTTGAATATCACCGGAGGTATTTCCATTGACGATCCCGCAATAGATTTAGCGGTTATCGCAGCCATCTTATCCAGCAATAGCGATATTCCTATTGAAAAGGGGGTTTGTTTTGCAGCTGAAGTTGGTCTTGCCGGCGAAATACGCTCGGTGCAACGTATTGACCAACGAATTTTGGAAGCTGAAAAATTAGGCTTCCACACCATATATGTTTCCAAAACCAACAAGATTGGCTTGAAGAAAACCAAAATCCAAGTAAAACTGGCTTCAAAGATTGAGCAAATTGTGATTGAATTGTTTGGTTAAAAACTCCCTATCTTTAAAAGATCAATCCGATGTTCATGAAAAAAACACTTCGTTTTATCCTTCTAGGGTTCCTTATTTTTTCAACTTCTTGTATTACGGACAGCAACCTCAAAGAGACAGGGGAACCAGATTATTCCAGTTGGAATGATTATTTAGGAGATTCAGGGAGGTCACATTATAGTACCTTGACCCAAATCGATACTGTCAATGTTAAGCATTTAGAACTTGCATGGAGCTTCAAAAGTGGTGGGCTTGAAGAAGGAAGAACAACCCAGATACAAACCAATCCGCTGATCATAGGTGATAAATTATTTGGGGTCAACGCTGCGATTGAACTTTTTGCGGTCAATGCTGCCACTGGCAAACAACTTTGGAAGTTTGAACCTGCTATCAAAGACAATTCTGGTTTGGGCTTAAACCGAGGACTACTCTTTTGGAAATCTGACTCAGACCAAGCCAGTCGCTTATTTTTCACCTCTGGAAGCAAGCTTTACGCTGTCAATATGGAAGATGGAAAAACCATTACCTCTTTTGGAAAAAATGGAAGCATAGATTTAAGGGATGGCCTAGGTCGTGACCCAGAAAAATTATCCGTGGTCGCGAATACCCCAGGGGCATTATATAAAGATATTTTGGTCATGGGAACTCGGGTTGGTGAAGGACCTGGTGCTTCTCCAGGTCACATCAGAGCTTACAATGTCTTGACCGGTGAGATTCTATGGACTTTTCATACTATTCCACAACCGGGGGAATATGGGTATGAAACCTGGCCAAAAGAAGCATACACCACTGTTGGCGGCGCTAATAGTTGGGCAGGTATTGCAATGGATGAAGAAAGAGGCATTGCCTATATTCCGACTGGCTCTGCAGCCTTTGATTGGTATGGTGGTGACCGTCATGGCGAAAACCTTTTCGCAAATTCGCTTTTAGCTCTAAATGCAAAAACGGGCGAACGTATCTGGCATTACCAAATGGTGCACCATGATTTATGGGATAGGGATTTGCCCGCACCACCCAATTTATTTGAGATGAGTAGGGATGGGGAAAAAATTCCCGCTGTTGCGCAGGTGACCAAAAGCGGACATGTCTTTGTTTTTAACAGACTTACTGGTGAACCACTATTTCCGATTGAAGAAAAAGAATATCCCAATTCCACTTTAAGAGGTGAGCAGGCACATCCAACACAGCCTCTGCCCACAAAACCGGCACCGTTTGCAAAACAACTTTTGACCGAAGCAGATTTATACGCGCCTAATCAACCAGCGTTTGTGGATGATTTTGTAGATAAAGAACAAAATATTAATCCGCCAACTGTCTTGGATAAATTCAAACAAATCACTTCAGAGGGGCAATTTGTTCCTATTGACACTACTGGTGTTTTATTATATCCTGGAGCAGATGGAGGGGCAGAATGGGGTGGTGCGGCTATGGACCCAAAAAAAGGAATCATGTACGTGAACTCAAATGAAATGGCATGGATTTTACGCATGAAAAAAGTAGGTGGAGAAATGGGGGGGGAAACCGACTTTGCCGCTTCTTTAAGTCAAATTCACTGTGCCAGATGTCATGGGGGCGAATTGCAGGGTCTTGGTGCAATTCCAGAACTGCAAAATGTAAAAGCACGTTTTAGCGTAGATTCAATTCAAACCATTATTAAAAACGGAAAGGGCGCCATGCCAGGAATGCCCAATCTATCCGGTAATGAAATTAAAGCCATTGCCAATTATATTTCAGGTATGGAAACAGAAAAAGACCATAGAGCCGAAGAAAACCAAGTGAAAGTGCCTTATGCCGTAGCTGGTTTCGGCAGGTTTAAAGATGATAGGGGGTTCCCTGTTATGAATCCGCCTTGGGGTACTTTAAATGCTATTGATTTGAATACTGGAGCATATTTATGGAAAATTCCTTTTGGTCATGAAGAAGAATTGAACGACCCGGAGCACCCTATATCTGGATTAGAAAATTATGGCGGTCCTGTTATTACTGCAAGTGGCGTGCTTTTTATTGCTGCGACCAAAGATGAAAAATTTAGGGCTTATGCCATGCAAACAGGAAAGTTGTTGTGGGAGACCAATTTACCTAATGGTGGTTATGCCACGCCTGCAACCTATGAAGTTGATGGCAAGCAATACGTAGTCATCGCCTGTGGTGGTGGCAAAATGGGTACTACATCTGGTGATGAATACCGCGCCTATGCATTGCCAAATTAAGGTGCCGGATTCGGAATTTCGTTATGGATGGCTTCAATACCTTCTAAAACTGCATTAGATAAATCAACATTAATACTTTCAATGTTTTCTTTCAATTGCTCCATAGATGTGGCACCAATAATATTACTGGTCACAAAAGCCCGCGTATTTACAAAAGCAAGTGACATCTGAGTCATAGAAAGTCCGTTTTCGGTAGCCAAATCAAAGTACTTTTGAGTGGCTTCCATCGACTTTTCATTGCTATATCGGTTATAGTTGGGAAAAAGGGTAACCCTTGCTTTTCTGGGCTTTTGACCACCCAAATATTTTCCGCTAAGTACGCCAAAGCCTAAGGGTGAATACGGCAATAATCCTATTTTTTCACGAACTGAAATTTCGGATAAACCAACCTCGAACAAACGGTTTAATAAACTATACGGATTTTGAATAGTCAGCATTCTTGGCAACTCTTGATGTACTTTTGCCTCTTCTAAAAATCGCATTACACCCCATGGATTTTCGTTGGATAGCCCTACTTTCCTGATCTTTCCTTCCTGAACTAAATCTCGCAAGGTTTCCAATACTTGATGAATGTTATCTTCCCAAAAATCTGCGGCATCCGTATTAAATCCGCGTTGCCCAAAATAATTGGTGTTTCGTTCTGGCCAATGCAGCTGATAAAGGTCAATATAATCGGTTTGTAGTCGCTTTAAACTTCCTTCTACCGCAGTAATAAGAGATTCTTTATTAAAGCCTGTAGTTCTGATGAATTTAGTGAATTCTGCTGGTCCAGCAATCTTAGACGCCAAAACAACTTTATCCCGATTCCCTGTTTTTTTAAACCAGCTACCTATAATTTCTTCGGTAACGGCGTAAAGCTCTTTTTTGGCAGGAACGGGATATAGCTCTGCCGTATCAAAAAAGTTGACACCTTGTTCAAAAGCATAATCCATTTGTTCATGACCTTCTTCCTCGGTGTTTTGACGACCCCAAGTCATGGTTCCCAAACAAATTTTACTTACCCTAATGTCAGTGGTTGGTATGCGTGTGTATTTCATAAATATCAGGAAATCTAAAACGTAAAATTACAGGATTACTTTGAACCTTCTTTTAAGCTTTTGTTATTTATTCCACTTCTAATAATATCGGGCAATGATCGCTATGTTTGGCTTCCGATAAAATTATGGAACGTTTAAGCCTATCTTTTAAAGAGTCGTTTACCATTCCATAATCTAAACGCCAGCCCTTATTATTGTTTCTAGCATTCGCTCTATAGCTCCACCATGTATAATTATGGGGCTCACCATTAAAATGCCTGAAACTATCTATAAATCCGCTTTTCATAAAGTTGCCTATCCATTCACGTTCAACAGGTAAAAATCCTGAAACGTTTTTAAGTCCCACCGGATTATGGATATCTATAGCTTCATGACAAATATTGTAATCGCCACAAACAATTAAGTTTGGATGGGTTTTTCGCAATGCATCAGCATACTTTTGAAAATCGGCCATGTATTTCAGCTTGAACTCTAGCCTGTCCATATTACTGCCAGAAGGCAAATACATACTCATCACAGAGATATCACCAAAGTCGGCACGAATATTTCGACCTTCAAAATCCATATAATCGATACCTGTTCCATATTCCACATGGTCCGGCTCTTCTTTGCACAAAAGGGCAACACCGCTGTAACCTTTTTTTTGTGCACTGAACCAATAGTGATATTTGTAGCCTGCGGCCTCAAACAAAGCAACATCAACCTGTTCTTTCATAGCCTTGGTTTCTTGCAAACAAATCACATCGGGCCCAACAGATTGCAGCCATTCTATAAATCCCTTATTCAGTGCGGCGCGAATTCCATTGACATTGTACGAGGCTATTTTCATAAATTCAATTTTGTCTAAAAATAATCATTGTTATGCACGGAAAAAAGCCTGAAACAATATCATAAAGTATTCCATTGTAAACTAAAGCCTTACGCATAAAATTCTGCTTTTACAGAATTATAAACGATTATTAATGATAAAAAAGCAACCGTAACAGCAATTCACCATCTTCTTTATGTTTATATTTCGGCATCATAGTTGATATGTAAATGAACTAAATCAATTTAACTATTATGAAAAGATTTACAATTATTGCGTTTAGTATGTTGATTAGTTCAGCAGCCCTTGCTCAAGAACAAGTTACTGATGTAGTTTTCGACAAACATGAAGTAAAAGTTAATGTGAGCAACCTACTTTTATTATCGTTTTTAGATGGGTCTTATGAGTATTTGATTAATGAAGAAACTTCTTTTGGTGTTGGTGTGCTGGCGAGTGTTGGGGGTGATATTCTTGATTTGGATGAATACCGTACTTTTTCTATAACCCCTTATTACAGACAATATTTTTCTAACGGTTACGCCAAAGGCTTTTTTATTGAAGGTTTTGGGATGCTAAATTCTGGAAAAGATGAATTCTACACTTTTAATGAACCAAATTTTACGGAAGAGATAGAAACTGAAAAATATACTGACTTTGCACTTGGTATTTCTGTTGGAGGCAAGTTTGTAACCAAAAAAGGATTTGTAGCAGAGGTTTACGGCGGTTTGGGAAGAAATTTATTAAACTCTTCGGGTTTTACCGATTTTGTAGGTCGTGGTGGCATCTCTCTTGGGTATCGCTTTTAATACTTAATTTTAGGCCTTATCATTTACCGAATGAAAAGCCCTTATTTCTTTCTTTTTTTATGCTGTCTGTCAACTTGCCTTAGTGCACAGCAAATAGAAAAAGATTCTATCACTCCTTTAGCTGAAGTCACTTTGTTACAAGATTTCATTAATAAAAAAGCTAGTGGTATTACCGTTTCTTCACGTCTTGAAACTACCGATTTAGAACAATACAGCCCTATTGATTTTGCATCGGGGCTTAACCAACTATCCGGGGTTTATCTGCTTTCAGGAGCTTTGAATACCAACCGTATTACCATTAGGGGTGTGGGGGCTCGGACTCCTTTTGGCACTGATAAACTTCGAATGTATTTCAACGGAATTCCGATTACCAACGGCACTGGGGTTTCTACTATTGAAGCTTATGATTTTGAAAATTTGGGGCGTATTGAGGTGGTAAAAGGCCCCAAGGGTAGCACATTGGGTGCTAATCTTGGGGGTGCTATCATTTTAACAACCAAACCCCCCGAGGTGGGCAACACCTTTTTGACCAATACCCTAACCGTGGGTTCTTTTGGGCTGTTGAAGGATAATCTTTCATTTCGGCATTCTGAAAAAAATTTCAACCTTAACCTCAGTTATAACCATTTACAAACGGACGGATTTCGGCAAAACAATAGCTTTGAACGTAACGGAATCTTATTGACTTCCTCCTTAAGACTCCACCCTAAGGGGAAACTTGATTTTTTGGTGAACCATATTGACTATTCAGCGGGTATTCCAAGCTCCATCAATCAAACCGACTTTGACGAAAACCCAAGAAGAGCTGCTGCCAATTGGTTGGCCGCACGTGGTTTTGAAGCAAACAAATACACCCTAGCAGGTGTATCTTACAGTCACAGTTTTAATACCAATCTCAAAGCGACCAGCAGTATTTTTTATACCTATTTAGACCACTATGAACCCAGACCCTTCAATATCTTGGATGAGTTCACCAACGGCTTCGGGTTTAGGACTGTTTTAGAAGGCAAACTATTTAAAGGAAATTTCACCTTGGGTGCCGAACTGTATAAGGATGAATACAATTGGAAAACCTTCGTCAATGAATTCCGGGATAATAATGGTAATGGGAGCCTACAAGGCGCACAGCTGAGCGACAATAAAGAATTTAGGGGGCAATTGAATCTTTTTGGAACCTATAATTACGCACTTACCAACAGGCTAACCGCACAATTGGGACTGGCATTCAACCAAACGAATTTTGATTTCAGGGATTTTTTTAATCAAGGTGATGAGAACACCTCTGCCCAACGCGATTTTGATCCTATCGTACTACCCAGTTTTGGGTTGGAATACCGCGTAAGAAATGGGCAGTTCTATACCAATTTGGGTCGTGGATTTTCAAATCCCGGACTTGAGGAAACCCTCACCCCTGACGGGGTTATCAATCCAGATATTGCACAAGAAAAAGGCATGAACTATGAAGTGGGCGGTCAATTTTCGTTACTAAAAAATAGGCTGCGACTAGATTTCTCACTATATCAAATGAATATCAATGACCTTCTGGTGGCTGAACGTATTGACGAAGACCAATTTATCGGTATTAATGCAGGTAAAACCCAACATCAGGGTTTGGAACTGGATCTAAGGTATCGACAAAAACTTAACGATCGATGGAACTTTATTCCCAGGCTAAGTTATAGTTACAGCAATCACAACTTTGTTGAATTTATAAATAATGGCAATGATTTTTCTGGTAATCGTTTAGCAGGTGTACCCAGGTATCGTATCAATTCTGGCCTAGCCTTTAGAAAGGGCAAAAGTTTTGTTTTCCATATTACGCACCAATTTGTAGATGAAATACCGCTAACCGATTCCAATACACTCCAAAGTGCCTCTTTTAACGTGTTCAATTTGTCTACCCGCTATACTACCTCCCTCTTCGACAAGCTAGCACTTGGATTAAACTTTGGGGTCAACAATGTGTTCAACACCAATTACGCCCAATCTGTTTTGGTCAATGCTGTTGGGTTTGGTGGGGCAGCACCCCGTTATTTTTATCCTGGGAACGCCGTGAATTATTTTGCAAGCCTTCGTTTAGATTATTCTTTATAGTTTTTTATTTTTGAACAACGTTCGAATCCTAAGTAAAATGAAAAAGTATCTCGTAACCCTTTTTGTTGCATTGGCCTGTTTGGCATGCAAGCAACAGAACAAGAATAATGAAACCGTACAAACGAAAGAACCATCTGGTGTTGAAAACGTAGCTTATCAATGGGGAAAAATGGCGCTGGAGGCTACTGCATTGGATACAGAACGTTTTGCCCCCAGACCTACCATTACTTCAAGATATTTAGGATTGATATTTACTGCCGTTTTTGATGCTTGGTCACGGTATGATGAAAAAGCGATTCCTGTTTATCTGTCAAATGTTGAACGTGCACCAGCAGCGGAGCATACCTTAAAAAACAAAGAAATTGCCATTAGCTATGCCGCATTAAGAACATTAAATGAATATTATTTTTCAGATAAAGCACTTTTTGAAAAATTTATGAAAGAAGAATTGGGCTTAAATCCTGAGGACACCTCATTAGACCCAACTACACCAACAGGTATTGGAAATTTAGCGGCAAAAGCAGTAATTGAAGCCCGCAAAAATGATGGAGCCAATCAGTACGGCGAAGAAGATGGTTCAAACGGGGAGGCGTACTTCAATTACGTAGGCTATGAACCGGTAAATTCCGCAGATAACAATGTAGATATCAATCGCTGGCAGCCCAAGTACTTTTCCGATGGAAAAGGAGGGCAATTTGCCCCGGAATGTTTAACCCCTTTTTGGGATAAAGTACAGCCTATTGTATTAAAATCTGGAGATCAATTCAGACCTGGGCCACCACCTTTAGTCGGTTCTGAACAACTTAAAGAAGAAGTTGCCGAGGTGATTGCGCTGCAAGCAAATCTTACAGACGAGCAAAAAGCCTTGGTGGAATTTATGCGCGATGGACCCAAATCAGTGCAACAAGCGGGGCACTGGTTAAAATTTGCTCAAGATGTTTCTCGCAGGGATAACCACACCCTAGACGAAGATGTTAAAATGTACTTCTACAATCAAGTAGTTGCCATGGATGCATTTATCGCTTCTTGGGATTCTAAAATGTTTTACGATTACGCCAGACCCTATGCGCTGGTTCACGAATATTATAGCGGCCAAACCATTACCGCTTGGGGCGGCCCCGGCAAAGGCATGATAGAAATGGATGGTAACCAATGGCGTCCGTATTCACCAGATATTTTTCTTTGCCCTCCCTTTCCAAGTTATACTTCTGGCCACAGTACCATTAGTGGTGGTTGTGCAGAAGCTTTAAAACTTTGGACCGGAAGTGATGTATTTGGTGAAGAAGTGGAATTGGTTGCCGGAGCACTCACAGAGCCGGATAACCTAGGGGCAACGGTCACTATTAATTTTCCTACGTTCACCGAAACTGCTGAGATGGCAGGGATGTCTCGTGTGATGGGAGGCTATCATATTCAAGCTGATAATGTAGCAGGACTAAAACTAGGCCGTGACGTGGCACATGAGTGCTGGAAGTTTTATCAAAAACATATTGGCATCACAACAAATTAGTAGCGTTTTCTATCGGGCAAAAAACAGTATCTTAACAAGGTATACGTTAATCTGCAAAAGTGACCGAGAAAGAAAAAATGCTAACCGGCAAATGCTACAATTCTAGAGACCCTGAGTTATTGACCCAATACCATAAGGCTCGGGCTTTACTCAAAGCGTATAATAATTTGGATTCTACCAAGCTTGAAGAGCGGAAAAAAATTCTAACCACACTTTTTGAGAGAGTTGGCAACGGCGTTTGGATCGAAGCTCCGTTTTTGTGCGATTATGGGGGACATATTTCTATAGGTGAAAACACCTTCATTAATGCCAATTGTATTTTTATTGATAACAATAAAATCCACATTGGAGCCAATGGTTTGATTGGTCCCCATGTTCAAATTTATACCGCAGAACATCCTATAAAAGCTTCTGAACGAATCATCAAGACAGAAAAAGGAACAACACGTTATTTGACATCAACCAAGCCCGTTATTATTGGCGATAACGTATGGATTGGCGGTAACTCGGTTGTTTTTCCGGGAGTAACCATTGGGAATAATGTGACCATCGGTGCTGGCAGTGTAGTCACCAAATCATTACCTGATAATGTTTTGGCTTTTGGTAATCCCTGTAAAATTCAAAAGAACTTATGAAAATACCTATCAATTATATTGAATTTAAATCAACCGACTTAGTAGCTACAAAAGCGTTTTATAGTTCAGTGTTTGGTTGGGTGTTTACCGATTATGGAGATGGCTATACCGCTTTTACCGATAGTGGTGTCGAAGGTGGTTTTGAATTTTCAAGCGAACCCATAGTCAATGGAGTGCTTGTGGTGCTTCATCATTCTGATTTAGAAGCAATCAAAGAACGTGTGCTGCAATCGGGTGGAAAGATTTCCCAAGAAATCTTCTCGTTTCCTGGAGGCCAGCGTTTTCAATTTCTAGATCCCTCTGGCAATGAGCTTGCGGTTTGGCATGAAAATTAATTTTTTCTTTAAGATGAAAAACAACATTGGGAAACTTTTTATGCTATCCTTTATAGCCCTGTTGCTGTGCAACTGCGAAGACGATACCCTGTTTTTAGAAAATGTGGACTTTAATGATGGAGAATACGCTTTATACCTTAGGCATAAAACCTTTGGAGAATTTATGGTGCTAGATGCAGACGCTATAAGGGCAAGCAAAGATGAGCTTAAAATCAATTTTAGTTTAGGAAATTTTTTACCTGGGGAAGGAGATAGAAATTATGGATTGATTTTATTTAAAAATAATGAAGTTGTAAAACGTAAAATTGGGGGCTTGTTTAGCACTTTTGAAATTGGTGGCCTTAAAAACCATGCTACTCCCGTGGTTAAAAAATCATTTTCAGGAATAAAAGAACAGCTTACAACAAAACTAGACTCCTTACATCAAAACAAAAACACTTTTATAA
>CAYGUO010000046.1:0-18448 GCA_964353095.1 uncultured Flavobacteriaceae bacterium
ACTCCTATTCTTGTCTGAGCTGTCAAAAAATAGCATGCTTTAGATTTTGGTTTACGAGGCTCTTAAGGTGCAACTGTTTTAGGATTAATTCCATATCAAAACCATATTGGTTTTGATATGGAATTGGTTATTGAATTAAATGTTGAGTTTGGGAAAATCAAATCCAATAAAAAGCCATTTCTATAAATGATTTAGCATAGAAAGTTGGTTTTAATAGATTTTTCTTACACAATTTTCAAAAAAACAAAGAATTCTTTACATAATATTTCCTAATTCATTAATTTTGTTGAAAATAATAAAGTTATGAGCAAGGTTAAACTAGATGAAATAGATCACCAGATTTTAGATATGTTGATTGATAATACTAGGACTCCATTTACGGATATTGCTAAAAAGCTTTTAATTTCCGCGGGAACGGTACACGTGCGTGTCAAAAAAATGGAAGAGGCAGGAATCATTAAAGGTTCTTCTTTAACCCTTGACTATGTGAAATTAGGGTATTCGTTTATTGCATACGTTGGTATCTTTTTAGAGAAAACGCATATGACCAAATTTGTTTTGGAGCGGTTGAACCAAATCCCCTATGTAACAGTTGCGCACATTACCACTGGTAAATTCAATATCTTTTGCAAAATCCGGGCAAAAGATACTACCCATGCCAAAAACATCATATTTAAAATCGATGATATTGAGGGAATCAGCAGAACGGAAACGATGATTTCTCTTGAAGAGAGCATTAATGATAAGAAAAGATTGATGCACACCATCTTTAATGAACTCTAGTTTAAAAGTGACAGCACTGGAATTATTAGAATCGGAATACAATCCGTATTACAAACCCTATCTTGATATTTTAGAAAATCTTGAATTGTACGCTGCCCTAAGAAGTGGAGTACAAGAAATGGAAGATTTTATCAATCAAGATGTATCAGAAGCAGATTTAGGCTATGCTTATGCCAATGATAAATGGACCGTTGCTGAAGTATTGATGCATTTAGTGGATACGGAACGTGTTTTCCAGTATCGTGCCTTTCGTTTTGCCAGAAATGACCAAACCGAATTAGCAGGCTTTGACCAAGATGAGTATGTTATGGAAAGTAGGGCTAAGGGTAAAAGTAAAAAGCAGATTTTAGAAGAATTTATTGCTGTACGGCAATCTACCATTGCGCTTTTTGACTCGTTTGACAACACTGTTTTGATTAAATCAGGTATTGCCAGTGGTGCTATCATGAGTGTCCGAGCATTGGGACTCATTATAAGTGGCCATCAAAAACACCATTTAAAAATTCTAAAAAATCGCTATTTGTAAGCCTTAAAATAAATCTTCACCCTCGTTATGGTCGTTGAGATTAACATCTTCTTCCAGAATAGGTTCACTGGGTTGCTTTTCTAATTCTTTGTCCATATTTTCTTCAAAATTGGAAATGAAGTGAGAAAGACTCTTACTGATTTTTACCAAATAGATTGCATCTGCTGTTTTTACTTCTACAGCTTCTACCAATTCTCCGTTTGGCTTTTTAAGTACAATAATATCATCATCACCATACCCATGTGGGTAAAGGTCAATCAATAGTGCGGCTACAGTATGGTCCAGTTTTTTGTAGTCAATAATTACTCGTTTCATCGTAGGTTTTTTATGGTTTGATAAACCTAATCTAAATAAATTTATCACCTATCGATTTAAAGAGTTGTCAAAATGGGTTTTTAGTATATGTAGTTATTAATCTTTGTAGTAAGCAAAAGCTTCTTCGAATAAATGGACAGGTACTTTTACGTCAATTACTGCATTTCCGAGTTCCCGTAACAAAACAAAATTAATGTCGCCATGCGAGTTTTTTTTGTCGTGCTTTAATAAGTCAATAATGACACTAATATCCTGTTTTGTGAATTTCACCTTTTCAAAACGATCAAGAAATACTTTTTTGATTTCTTCCAATTCTAGTTTTGATAGCCCTGTAAGCTTATGCGATAGGTAACCTTCTAAAATCATACCTATAGCAATGGCTTCTCCATGTAACAAGGTATCTCGTTCTGTATTCTTAAGAAAGTATGATTCTATGGCATGACCTAGGGTGTGTCCATAATTTAGCTTTTTTCTAATGTTTTGTTCCGTAGGATCTTTGGTTACAATACGATCTTTTATTTCAATGGATTTCTTAATGTTTGTTTCGTCAAATAAATCCGTTGTAGTAGTTAATACCGTCCAATAAGGCTTATCTATTATTAAACCATGTTTAAGCATTTCTGAGAAACCACTTTTAAGCTCGTTTTGAGGTAGGGTTTTTAAAAATTCAGGAAAAACAAGTACCATAATGGGTTGGTTAATGACCCCAACCTGATTCTTCAACACTCCTAGGTCAACACCGGTTTTACCCCCTACGGAAGCATCGACCATTGCGAGTAGGGTAGTTGGAATATTAATAAAATCAATTCCTCTTTTAAAAGTAGAAGCTACAAATCCCCCCAGATCAGTGACCACGCCACCGCCAAGATTGATCAATAGACTTTTTCTGTCTCCGCCTTGTTGAGAAAGCTCTTCCCATAGACGAATACAAGTTGCTATCGTCTTGTTTTCCTCCCCCGCTTTTATCGTAAAAACAGCGGAAGGTTTTATTTTAAACAGCTTTGAAAAATGCGGTAAACAATGGGTATTTGTATTTTCGTCAACTAAAAGAAACACGTGGGAATATTGATTATTATTCAAATTTTGATTTAAAGCAGCTATTGCAACTTCGTTGAAAAAGACCTCGTGCAGTATTTTTTTTTGAGCTGATTCCATAATAACATTCGTAAGTGCAAAATAAAGATATATTTTAAGGATACTATAGTTGGCCGCACCTTATCTTTGCTGCTTTGTGAAATTGACAATTATGAAGCCTATTTTTGAAGATACTTCAACCGCTTTTAAGCTTAAAAGTGACTCTGAACTTGAAAGAGCTTATTTTTTATTTAAACTAATTTCAAATCAGCCATTGGTTAAAATAGGAACAGCGGTTACCAATTTTGCCATAAATGCCCATTTACCGGTAGAAGGTTTAATTAGGGCTACTGTTTTCGACCATTTTTGTGGTGGTGTCAATGAGCAAGATTGCTTACCAGTAATAGATAAAATGTATGAAGAAGGGGTTTCGGCCATTCTTGATTATTCTGTTGAGGGTAAAAATATTGAAAACCAGCTTGATGGTGCGCTAGAAAAAATAATGCTGGTGTTGGATTTTGTTAAAGAAAGAGAAGCAATACCATTTGCAGTGTTTAAACCTTCGGCATTTGGTAGGTTCGGATTACTGCAAAAGGTAAGCGCCAACGCAACCTTAACCACATTAGAACAAGAAGAATGGTTACGTGTTGTCAACCGATATGACCAAGTTTGCAAAAAAGCATTTGATTTGGATGTAGCCCTATTAATTGACGCAGAAGAAAGTTGGATTCAAGATGCTGCTGATGGTCTAGCGCACGACATGATGCGTAAGTACAACCGTAATAAAGCGGTAGTGTTCAATACGGCGCAAATGTATCGCTGGGATAGGCTTTCTTACCTTAAAAACCTAAATGAAATTGCAGAAAAAGAAGGTTTTCAAGTGGGAATTAAAGTGGTTCGTGGGGCATATATGGAAAAGGAGAATGACAGAGCTACCGACAAAGGGTACAAAAGCCCAATTTGTGAATCTAAAAAAGCAACTGACACTAATTTTGATGCGGCGGTAACCTATATGTTGGACCATTTAAATGTTTTCTCCATTTTTTCAGGCACACATAATGAGCAGAGTAGCTATAAGTTAATGGAGCAAATGGAGGCAAAAGGAATTCCAAAAAATAGCAACCATATTTGGTTTGGACAACTTTTTGGTATGAGCGACCATATCAGTTTTAATTTGGCCAAAGAGGGTTATCATGTTTCTAAATACTTACCCTACGGCCCTGTGCGAGATGTAATGCCCTATTTGATAAGAAGGGCCGAAGAGAATACTTCTGTTGCCGGGCAAACCTCTAGGGAGTTGGAACTTTTAAAGAAGGAGAAAGCAAGAAGGAAGGTTTAATACAATTCAACAACCTCAACCTTATTTTCACAATTGATGACCTTAATGGTCTTTTCTTTGTTATCGTCAGTAATGATATAGGTTTTACAAGGTTTTGATTTGGTATCACTTTTACCAAAATCAATGGTTCCCTCTTTAAAAAAAGATCTCCAAGCGATGGAGTCTTCCGAAAAATGATGTGCTACCTCTTCCGAATAAGTTATCGGTTTTGAACGAATATCCTTGAGTACCCTGCAGTTTGGGAAATAGCAAAATTCGGTGCCGGTTTCGGCCGATTTCTTTTTTAAGAAAAAAGCCAAGAATACAATTCCGATGGAAAGTCCTACCAAATACCAACCTAAACGCTTTATAAATGCCATTAAAAAATTAAAAAATTGATATCGTTATAAGAAAGTCCGAACCATTCCCCAACAGATTTGTTGGTTAGAATGCCATGGTACATATAGAGACCGTTACGCAGGCCTTTGTCAAACCGTAAAGAATTTTCGAGACCACCATCTTCTCCAATTTTAAGTAAATACGGAGTAAAAATATTACTTATGGAAATCGATGAAGTTCTGGGGTAGCGCGAAGGAATATTGGGCACACCATAATGCACAACACCATATTTTTCTAACGTTGGCTTCTTATGTGTGGTCAGTTCAGAAGTTTCAAAACAACCACCTGTATCAATACTTACATCAATAATAACCGACCCCTTTTTCATATTTTCTACCATTGATGTAGACACTACCACGGGCGAACGATCTGTACCACGGGTAGCCCCAATGGCCACGTCACAACGCTTTAGTGATTTTAAAAGGTTTTTAGGCTGAATGGTCGATGTATAAACCGTTTGTTTCAGGTTGGTTTGAATAGTACGCAGTTTTGTAATTGAATTATCAAATATTTTAATGTTCGCACCCAAGCCCAATGCAGACCGTGCTGCAAATTCGCCAACAGTACCCGCACCAATAATAACAACTTCCACTGGCGGTACACCGCTAATATTACCAAACATTAATCCGTTGCCATTGCCGGTTGTTGCCATGAGTTCCGCCGCAATTAAGATGGACGAAATACCCGCTATCTCACTTAAAGAACGCACCGCAGGATATTTACCATCATCGTCTCTTATGTATTCAAAAGCAATGGCGGTAATTCGTTTTTGAGCGAGGTGCTCAAAATATTTTTTTGTTTGTGTTTTGATCTGCAAGGCAGAAATAACAATGGCCTGCGGATTAATAAGTTCAATTTCGGAAAGGGTAGGGGGTTCTACCTTTAAAAGTAAAGGACACGAGAACACTTTTTTAGTGTCGTTGCTGATTTCAGCACCAGCTTCGGTATAGTCTTTATCAGAGTAATTGGCTCCTTGGCCAGCACCAGCTTCAATCATCACACGATGACCGTTCGCAACAATAGCATTAACCGCGTCTGGTGTTAAGCAAATTCTTTTCTCTTGATACTGATTTTCTTTAGGGATGCCGATAAAAAGCTCTCCTTTTTGTTTGAGTACCTCAAGCATTTCTTCTTGAGGTAACAACTGCTGTTTGCTAAAGGGTGAAGACGGTTGGTTCATTAAATGTAAATTGAAACTACGTACATAGTGACTTTAACAAATTTACATTTTTTTCTCAAGTGTTTCTTTACGTTGTTCAAGCTTTTCACGTTCTTTTCGAAGCTCTTCTTTGGCTTTAAGTACGTTCAATTCTTCATCCATAGCCTCTAAATCGATACCATGAACATGTTTGTCATATAATTTTAAACGGATAAAATAGACAAAGGGAATGATTACAATACAAATTGGTAATAACCACATCAAGTTCCGGCTATCAATGGTGTTAGTTGTTGAAAAAAAATTCTCAAATAATTGAAAGGCATACATCATTATTGGTATAATAATAATATGATACCACCAGTGCTTACAAGTAAAAAACCAAATTATTAATAAATACAATGGTACTACTTTACTGACAAGAAACCAACCATGCATTTCAATGCTGCCAAAACCATTTTGACTAATTTCAAACCACAAAAATTTGATATTTTGAATGTCGCCATCACTAGGTAAATACTCATGGCTTTTGTAAATAAAAGGAGATAATACAATCAAAAAAGCTATGAGAGATTCAATTATGATTCTCTTTTTAGCTAGCTTGTTAGGTTGCTTATTAAATTTCATTTGGCCATTGTAGTTATTGACCAATAACGAAAAAAGGGCAACATTAGTATGCTGCCCTTTCAGGTATTGAAAAAAAGTTATTTAGAGCTTCTCTTCTGAAAATTCTTTTTGTCAATACCAAAATCCTGGTTATCAACGGTTACAGTAGATACTGATGTAGCTACAAGCAACACGATAGCCAAAATTCCAAAAATTACCTTCTTAGTGTTCATCGTCCTAAATTTTTGGGTTAATAAATGAATTCATTGAGACAAATGTAGGAAAAAATAACAGCAAAAATGCATTTCATCGATAAAATATGCACTTTAACCTAAATTTTATCCTTTTCATCGACTTTAAATCCGCTATTGTTGAAAGTAGGAAAAGTATATTAAGAAATGATTTGTAGGAATTAATATTCGATACTACGGGTAGTTTCATCGATGAAATGCATTTTGATTGCTATGGCATCCTTAGGGATAAGGTTGGGTATTCTTTCCGGCCATTCGATAAATATATAGGCATCGGCATCTAAATATTCTTCAATACCCATATCAAAAACCTCTTCTTCATCTTCTATTCTGTAAAAGTCAAAATGATAGGCTAAGAGCGCTCCTTTAATATCATGATATTCATTGACCAAACCAAAGGTTGGGCTATTGCCCGTATCTACTGCACCTAATTGTTTCAATAAAGCCTTGATAAGCGTGGTTTTGCCAGCACCCATTTCACCGTAAAAGCAGAGGGTTTTGCCTTCTAAGGGATTTAATAGTTCTTCTGAAATACTAGAAAGCTCTTCTTTTTTGAAAATATGCGTTGGCATTGATTTGAACTATTTAGGCTCCAAAACTACAAAAGGAATGATCATTTCTTCTAAAGAAATACCGCCATGTTGATAGGTGTTTCTGTAATAGCTCACATAGTGGTTGTAATTATTGGGGTAGGCAAAGAACAGATCGTTTTTAGCAAAAATATAAGAGCTGCTGACATTGATATTGGGCAAGTGTATTTGTTTAGGGTCTTTAGCGGCCAAAACATCTTTGTCTTGGTAGGTTAGACTGCGACCTGTTTTGTAGCGCAAGTTTAAACTTGTTTCACGATCACCAATCACTTTTGAAGGCTGTTTTACATTAATAGTGCCGTGATCTGTAGTGATAATCAGTTTTTTGCCCATTTGTTGCGCTTGTTGTATAATATCCAACAGGGGCGAATTTTTAAACCAACTTAAGGTAAGGGAGCGGTATGCCTTATCATTGCCCGCCAATTCTTTTATAACTTCCATCTCCGTTTTGGAGTGGGATAGCATATCCACAAAATTATAAACGATAACGGTTAAATCATTTTCTTTTTGGGTCTTAAAATTTTGAACCAACTGTTTTCCTTGCTTTAAACTGCTAATTTTATGATAATCCCACTTTAGGTCAAGCTTTAATCGTTTCAATTGGGCACCAAGAAAATCTGCTTCAAATAGATTTTTCCCACCTTCGTCAGTGTCGTTTTTCCACCAGTCAGGATGCTGTTTTTCCATTTGTAATGGGGTAAGTCCTGAGAAAATGGAATTTCGGGCATATTGCGTCGCTGTAGGCAGAATACTATAATAATGGGCTTCGCTCTTTTTCTTATACGAATTGGTTACCACGTCTTCAAAGGCAAGCCACTGATCATATCTTAAGTTATCAACGACTACCAATAGGGTTGAGGAGTTTTCCAACTCTGGCACCACCCACTTTTTAAATAGATTATGGGAAAGGGTAGGGCCATCATCGTCTTCAAACCAATCGCGATAATTTTTATCTATAAATTTACAAAACTGGTTGTTTGCTTCGGTTTTCTGTGATTCCAGTATTTCAAACATGCTAGAATCTTCAATCTCTTCCAATTGAAGCTCCCAATAAATTAGATTTTTATACAATTCCGACCACCCCTCATGCGAATTTACAGTGGATAATTCCATCGCTATTTTTCGAAACTCCTGCTGGTAATTTGCGGTAGTTCTTTCCGATACTAATCTGGAATTGTCTAGACTCTTTTTTAAGGATAATAGAATTTGATTTGGATTGACCGGTTTGATGAGGTAATCGGCAATTTTACTGCCGATGGCTTCATCCATAATATATTCCTCTTCACTTTTGGTAATCATGACCACAGGTAGCGTAGGGTCAATTTTCTTTAATTCTGCCAAGGTTTCCAAACCAGATAGACCTGGCATATTTTCATCTAAGAACACGATATCAAAATTGGTATTCTCCATTTCTTCCAAAGCATCTTGTCCACTTGGTGAGGTGGTCAATTCATAGCCTTTGTTTTGAAGAAAGAGGATGTGGGGCTTCAACAGGTCAATCTCGTCATCGACCCAAAGAATGCTTATAGTGTTCATATAGTTTATCTTTGTGTTCTAAAATTTAAATACGTCTTGGCGCAGCGCAACAAGCTTAAAATATTTAACGATCCAATCTACGGTTTTATTGGCACTCCCAATGAACTTATTTTTAATCTTATAGCACATCCCTATTTTCAGCGGTTACGAAGAATATCGCAGATGGGGCTTTCTTATTTGGTTTACCCAGGGGCCCATCATACCCGTTTTCACCATGCTTTAGGTAGTATGTACCTTATGGTGCAGGCTATTCGTGTTTTACGTTTTAAAAAAGTTGAAATAAAGGAAGACGAAGAGACGGGCTTGTTGATTGCAATTTTATTGCATGATATTGGACACGGCTCTTTTTCACATGCCTTGGAATATATGCTAGTGCCTGAAACCAGTCATGAAGTGATATCATTGCGCTTTATGGAACAATTGAACAAAGAGCTGGACGGTGTGTTGGAAACAGCGATTTCCATTTTTAAGGGGAAACACCCAAAGAAATTTTTAAATCAGTTGGTTTCAAGCCAGTTAGATACCGATAGATTAGATTATTTAAAGCGGGATAGTTTTTACACAGGGGTGGCCGAGGGCAATATCAGTTCAGAACGTATTATTAGCATGCTTAATGTTTGTGACGGGGCTTTGGTCGTTGAAGAAAAAGGCATCTACTCCGTAGAGAAGTTTCTAATGGCCAGAAGGTTTATGTACTGGCAGGTCTATCTTCATAAAACGGGATTGGTTGCTGAGCAGTTACTCATCAAGCTTATACAAAGGGCAAAATTCTTAATTAGCACAGGTCATGATTTAGATTGTTCTTCCGCTCTGGGCTTCTTTTTGAAAATGCAAGAGCATGCAGCTTTTAATGAGGAGGCTTTAGCAAATTTTGCGCTTTTAGATGACGTTGATATTTTATCTTGTATAAAGAGTTGGCAATTTCATCCTGATTTTATTCTAGCGGAAATTAGTGCGATGTTATTGAATAGAAATTTACTTGAAATCAGAATTCAAAATGAGCCAATCGATCAAACGTTGATTGAAGGGAAACGGGCTTGGGTTAAAGAACACTATAATCTAGAGGATAAAGAGCTGGATTATTTTGTGTTTTCGAACGAAATAAGCAATAGAGCCTATAACGCAAAGCAGCAAAATATTAATATTTTACTAAAAAATGGAGAGCTTACTGATGTTGCTAATGCTTCCGACCATCTAAATTTAAAGGCGTTATCTAAAAAAGTGACCAAATACTATGTTTGTTACCCAAAGGAAAGCGTTTGACAAATTTTCTTACTTTTGCCAAAATGAAATTTACAGCCACCCAAATTGCCGGAATTTTAGAGGGAGAGGTTGAGGGCAATCCTCAAACAGCAGTTCATAAACTCTCAAAAATTGAAGAAGGCGAAACGGGTTCATTAACATTTTTGGCAAACCCTAAGTACACTGCACACATTTATTCTACCAAAGCATCTATTACTATCGTAAACAAAGACTTTGTTCCAGAACAGACCTTGTCTACAACTTTGATTAAAGTAGAAGACGCCTATAAGTCATTCTCAAAATTATTGGAATATTATAATCAGGTTAAGAATAACAGGGTAGGTATTGAAAAGCCTTCCTTTATTTCAAACAGTGCTGCGTATGGCAAAGATTTCTATTTAGGTGCTTTTTCATATTTAGGGGAAAACGTTGTGCTTGGCAATAATGTCAAAGTGTATCCAAATGCCTACATAGGCGATAATGTTACCATTGCAGATGATGTTGTTATTTTTGCCGGTGCAAAGATTTATTCAGAATCGGTGATAGGAAAAGGATGCGTTATTCATAGTGGGGCAATCATCGGCGCAGACGGATTTGGCTTTGCCGCTAATGATAAAGGGGAATACACCAAGGTGCCGCAAATAGGGAATGTTATCTTAGAAGATAATGTAGACGTTGGAGCAGGCACAACCATTGATCGTGCAACTTTAGGCTCAACGATATTGCGAAAGGGTGTAAAGCTTGATAATCAGATACAAATTGCACATAACGTAGAAATTGGCGAACATACCGCTATTGCTGCCCAAACAGGAGTCGCGGGTTCCACCAAAATAGGAAAGTATTGTTTAATTGGCGGACAAGTAGGTATTGTTGGACACATTACTATAGGGGATAGAGTGCGCATTCAAGCGCAATCAGGTATTGGAAGAAATATCAAAGATAACGAGATATTACAAGGATCGCCCGCACTTAATTATGGAGATTACAATAAGTCTTACGTACACTTTAAAAATCTACCAAAAATTGTGAACCAAATTTTTGAACTAGAAAAGAATATTGACCTTGGAGACAAAAAATAAACAGCGCACTATTGCGAAAGAAGTAACGCTTAAGGGAGTGGGACTTCATACCGGTGAAAACGTTACAATGACATTTGTTCCAGCACCTGCAAATCACGGATTTGCATTCAAGCGAGTTGACTTGGAAGGTGAGCCAATCATAGAGGCAGATGCCAATCACGTAGTGAACACCCAAAGAGGTACCAATCTTGAAAAAAATGGCGTTAAAATCCAAACCTCTGAACACGTTTTAGCAGCTTTGGTAGGTATGGAGATAGATAACGTTTTAATTGAGTTAAATGCTCCAGAGCCTCCAATAATGGACGGTTCTTCAAAGTATTTTATTGAAGCTTTGGAAGAAGCAGGTATCGTAGAGCAAGATAAAGAACGCGAAATTTATGTGGTTAAGGATGTCATTTCCTACAAGGATGAGGCTACTGGCAGTGAAATCACCATAATTCCTGCTGATGAATACCAAGTTACCACGATGGTAGATTTTGGAACAAAGGTTTTAGGAACGCAAAATGCGACATTAGAACATATTTCTGATTTTAAAGAAGAGATTGCCAATGCAAGAACTTTTAGTTTTTTGCATGAACTGGAAATGTTATTGGAGCATGGCTTAATTAAAGGCGGAGATTTAAATAATGCCATTGTTTACGTAGATAAAGAGATTTCAGAATCTACAATGAAAAAATTAGAGAAAGCTTTCAATAAAAAGAAGCTTTCTGTAAAACCAAATGGAATTTTAGATAACCTAACCTTGCATCAACCTAATGAAGCGGCAAGACATAAGCTATTAGATGTGATTGGGGATTTGGCTCTTGCTGGTAGCAGAATACAGGGTAAAGTTATTGCCAATAAGCCCGGACATTTTGTAAATACACAGTTCGCAAAAAAGCTTAAAAAAATTATCAAGCAAGAACGCAGAAATTACGTACCTGTGGTTGATTTACATGCTACTCCCATAAAGGATATCACTCAAATCATGCAAATGCTGCCGCATAGGCCTCCATTTTTATTGGTGGATAAAATATTGGAATTATCTGATCAGCACGTAATCGGAATGAAAAATGTTACCATGAACGAACCTTTCTTCGTCGGGCATTTTCCAGGCGCACCTGTTATGCCAGGGGTTTTGCAGTTGGAAGCCATGGCGCAAACTGGGGGTATTTTGGTGTTGAGTACCGTTCCAGATCCAGAAAATTATCTTACCTATCTTTTAAAAATAGATAATGTGAGATACAAGCAGCAAGTAGTTCCTGGAGATACTTTGATATTTAAACTTGATTTAATGTCGCCTATACGTCGCGGTTTATGTCAAATGCAAGCTCGTGCTTATGCGAACGGAAAATTGGTCTCTGAGGCCGAAATTATGGCGCAAATTGTAAAAGTTAAAGGAAACTAATATGAATCAGCCATTGGCTTATGTGCACCCAGGTGCTAAAATTGCAAAAAATGTGGTCATTGAACCATTTACTACTATTCATAATAATGTTATTATTGGAGAAGGTACTTGGATCGGCTCAAACGTGACCATAATGGAGGGTGCGAGAATTGGAAAAAATTGTAATATTTTTCCCGGCGCAGTGATATCTGCCCCACCTCAAGATTTAAAATATCAAGGAGAAGAAACCACAGTCCAAATTGGCGATAATACAACGATTCGAGAATGTGCAACCATAAACAAAGGAACTGCTGATAGAATGAAGACGGTTATCGGCAATAATTGTTTGATAATGGCATATTGTCATATAGCACATGACTGTTTTGTAAGTGATGGTTGTATCTTTAGTAACGACTCAACCCTTGCAGGTCATGTCACGATAGGTGAAAATGTTGTCTTGGCCGGTAAGGTTGCGGTTCATCAATTTGTATCAATAGGCAAACATGCTTTTGTAACTGGTGGGTCATTGGTGAGAAAAGATGTTCCACCATTTGTAAAGGCGGCAAGAGAACCACTCTCTTATGTAGGGATAAATTCCATTGGTTTGAGAAGAAGAGGTTTTATAGCCGATAAAATACGGGAGATTCAAAATATTTATAGAATTCTTTACCAAGGAAATTATAATAATTCCCAAGCAGTACAGATTATAGAAGCTGAGATGGAGGCAACTCCGGAGCGAGATGAGATTTTACAATTTATTAGAGATTCCCAACGTGGAATCATGAAAGGTTATTTTAGCACCAATTAAAATTATGGCAAGTACTTCAGATATTAGAAAAGGATTGTGCATTCGATACAATCACGATATTTTTAAAATTATTGAGTTTTTACATGTAAAGCCCGGTAAAGGACCAGCTTTTGTAAGAACTAAATTGAAAAGTGTTACCACGGGTAAGGTTATCGACAATACCTTTTCTGCCGGTCATAAAATTGAAGATGTTCGCGTTGAAACAAGATCTTATCAGTATTTATATCCTGAGGGAGAGACGTTTCACTTTATGAATACGGATGACTACAATCAAATTACACTTCAGAAAGAAACTTTGGATGCACCAGATTTGTTAAAAGAAGGCGAAGTGGTAAAGATTCTTTTCAATACAGAAGATAGTATGCCTCTCTCGGTAGAAATGCCTGCAAGTGTTATTTTAGAGGTTACTCATTCAGAACCTGGAGTTAAAGGCAATACCGCTACAAATGCTACAAAGCCAGCGACTGTTGAAACAGGAGCCCGCATCAACGTACCGCTTTTTATCAACGAAGGGGATAAGATTAAAATAGATACAGAAAAAGGTGCCTATTTGGAAAGAGTTAAGGAATAACAGCTAAATGAAGTTTCCTAAAACTTATTTATTAGAAGAAATCGCCGATTTAATAGCGGCAAAACATATTGGTGCTAAAGACTTTCCTGTTCAGGGTATGAACGAGATTCATGTGGTTGAACCTGGCGATATTGTTTTTGTGGATCATCCAAAATATTACGATAAAGCTTTGGCATCTAAAGCCACCGTCGTTCTCATTAACAAAGAAGTGGATTGCCCTAAAGGCAAAGCATTGTTGATTTCTGACGATCCTTTCAGAGATTTTAATAAACTCACCAAACATTTTAAGCCCTTTGTAAAGGCGATGAATTCAATTGCCGATTCAGCTAAAATAGGTGAGGGCACCATAGTTCAACCAAATACCTTTATTGGAAATGGGGTTAGTATTGGAAAAAATTGTCTGATTCATGCCAATGTTTCCATTTATGACAATTGTGTGATTGGCGATAATGTGGTTATCCATGCTGGTACTGTTTTAGGTGCTGATGCTTTTTATTATAAAAAAAGAACCGAAGGTTTTGACAAGCTTATTTCAGGCGGCAGAGTTGTAATTGGCAACAATGTTGATATTGGCGCAGGTTGCACTATTGATAGGGGCGTAACGGGTGACACCACCATTGGTGATGGTTCAAAACTTGATAATCAAATACAAATTGGCCACGATACCATCTTGGGAAAAAAGTGTTTAATCGCATCGCATACCGGCATTGCAGGATGCGTAGTGGTTGAAGATGAGGTCACGCTTTGGGGCCAGGTAGGTGTTATTAGTGGTATTACCATTGGTAAAGGAGCAGTGGTTTATGCGCAATCAGGCGTGGCAACCTCCTTATTAGCGGGTAAAACGTATTTTGGAAGTCCAGCAGTTGAAGCACGTGATAAGATGAGGGAGTTGGCAACCATAAAAAATATGCCTTCAATATTGAAAAAATTAGAACAGAAATAGCTAGGGTTTTGCTTTAGATTTGGGTTTCAAAAAACTATTTTTGTCAACAGTAATAAAGAAATAACTATGAGTGTTTTAGTAAACAAAGATTCCAAAATAATTGTACAGGGTTTTACGGGTAGTGAAGGAACTTTTCATGCCGAACAAATGATTGAATATGGTACCAATATTGTTGGTGGCGTTACCCCAGGTAAAGGCGGTCAAGAACATTTAGGTAAGCCTGTATTTAATACTGTTGCGGAGGCTGTTGAAAAAGTGGGTGCGGATACCTCTATTATTTTTGTGCCACCAGCGTTTGCTGCTGATGCTATAATGGAATCTGCGAATGCTGGTATTAAAGTAATTATAACCATTACGGAAGGTATTCCAGTGGCTGATATGGTTAAAGCGAATAACTACATAAAGAATATGGACTGTACTTTAGTGGGTCCAAACTGTCCGGGTGTGATAACACCGGGTGAAGCAAAAGTGGGTATCATGCCCGGTTTTGTCTTTAAAAAGGGGAATGTAGGTATCGTTTCAAAGTCCGGTACCTTAACCTATGAAGCAGCAGATCAAGTTGTGCGTCAGGGCTTGGGTATAACAACTGCCATCGGTATTGGTGGCGATCCAATTATCGGAACCACAACCAAACAAGCGGTTGAGATGTTGATTAATGACCCTGAGACAGAATGTGTTGTAATGATTGGGGAAATTGGTGGGCAATTAGAGGCTGATGCTGCACATTGGTATAAAGCAAGTGGCAGTAAAAAACCAATTGTTGGCTTTATAGCAGGAGAAACGGCACCTGCCGGAAGAACAATGGGTCATGCTGGAGCAATAGTTGGTGGAAGCGATGATACGGCTCAAGCTAAAAAACGCATTATGAAAGAATGCGGAATACATGTGGTAGATTCCCCAGCAGAAATAGGACTAAAAGTTGCGGAAGTAATGAGTTAACCATCCGTTAAAACTATTATAAATCCCGATTTTTATCGGGATTTTTTATTTGTTTAAAACCCGCAAAACGTATATTTGGACAACTACGAATAATTTCAATATGAAACTTTTACAAGATAAAAATGTTATCATCACTGGTGCGAGCCGTGGAATAGGAATGGGTATTGCAAAAGTATTTGCCCAACACGGCGCTAATGTTGCGTTTACTTATAGTTCAAGTGAAGCTCCAGCTTTGGAGCTTGAAAAAGAATTGATAAGCTTGGGAGTAAAAGCCAAAGCATATAAAAGTAACGCTGCTAGTTTTGAAGATTCAGAAAAATTGGTTCAATCGGTTTTAGAAGATTTTGAAGGTATCGATGTACTGATCAATAATGCAGGCATCACAAAAGATAACTTATTGATGCGAATGGGTGAAGCTGATTTTGATACGGTTATTGAAATCAATTTGAAATCTGTATTTAATATGACAAAGGCAGTACAACGTACCTTTTTAAAACAAAGAAAAGGTTCGATTATCAATATGAGTAGCGTTGTAGGTGTTAAAGGGAATGCTGGCCAAACCAACTATGCAGCATCCAAAGCGGGTATGATTGGGTTTACAAAGTCAGTTGCATTAGAGCTTGGATCTAGAAATATTCGTTGTAATGCGATTGCCCCGGGGTTTATTGAAACTGAAATGACAGATAAATTAGATGAAAAGACCGTTCAAGGCTGGCGAGATGCTATTCCCTTGAAAAGAGGTGGTACTCCTGAAGATGTTGCCAATGCGTGCTTGTTTTTGGCATCTGATTTGTCCGCATACGTAACAGGGCAAGTATTGAATGTTGATGGTGGGATGCTCACTTAATTTTCTATTAAATTGAATTAATGCAGACATTAAGCATCGTTTTCGTTTTATTGGCTGCTTTGGTTTCTATTCTTCTCGTTTGGTTCCAATATCGTTTTTCAATCAAAGGAAAAAAACTGAATTGGCTTTTAGCGATGCTACGGTTTTTGACCGTGTTCTGTTTGTTTCTCTTGTTAATTAACCCCAAGTTTGAAAAAGAAACCTTATCTACGGAGAAGTTAAACTTGGTTCTTGCTATAGATGATTCAGAGTCCATTCGTTTTTTGAATGGTGAAGCAAGTGTTACTTCCGTTTTTTCCAAAGTATTGAATAACGAAAAGCTTCAAGAACAGTTTGTTATCCAACCTTATGCATTTGGAAATAGATTTTCAAAATTAGATTCCCTCCTTTTTCAAGACAAGATTACCAACGTTTCAGAAGCCATAACTTCTTTTGATGAAGTTTATGGCACTGACAATAGTGTTTTGATACTATTGACTGATGGAAACGCAACCGTTGGAAGCGATTATGAATTTTTACCCGCTAACCCTAATACTGCTATTTTTCCTATAGTTGTGGGTGACACGACCCAGTATGAAGATATTCGTGCAGAGCAGCTTAATCTAAACCGATATGCATTTTTAAAAAACCAATTTCCATTGGAGGCGACTTTCGTTTATAACGGAAGCTCCAAGGTTACTAAGGAGGCTAAAGTTTTTATGGATAATAAAGTGGTTTTTCAAAAACGGCTTGATTTTGACGCCATTAATAATGCAAGAACCATAACTACATTAATAAGTCCAACGAATGTTGGTATAAAAAATATAAAGGTTCAAATAGAGGCTTTGCCCAATGAAAAGAATAGCATCAACAATAACAAGACTACTGCCATTGAGGTAATTGATGAGAAAATTCAGGTAACCATTGTTTCTGAAATGAACCATCCTGATATTGGTATGTTCAAAAAAGCAATTGAGTCCAATGAGCAAAGAGCCGTTTCCATTGTGGCACCAACCTTGGCGGAATCAATACTAGAAGCTACTGACATCTTTATTTTATATCAGCCTACAAGGTCTTTTAAGGGCGTATATGATTTTATAGAAGCAAAGGGGACGAGTAGTTTAACCATTGCTGGAACGAATACGGATTGGGGCTTTTTGAATCAAATTGATGATTCCTTTGAGAAAGAGAATTTAAATCAGTCCGAAGATATTACACCAAGAATTAATAAATCATTTGTTCCTTTCAGTTTGGATAATATTTCCTTTGAAGGGTATCCGCCCCTTAAATCTAATCTTGGAGCGCTTTTAATAACCAAGCCCATTGATGTGATCGCATTTCAAAATATTAAGGGAATCGCTTTGAACGAGCCGCTGTTTTTTGTCGCTGCGGAGCAAAATCGAAAACAAGCCTTTCTATTAGGTGAAAACATCTGGAAATGGCGGGTACAGACCTATCGAAATAATAGGAGCTTTGAATCGTTTGATAATTTTTTAGGAAAATTATTCCTTTATTTATCGGATGGTGAAAAGAAAGACAGATTGACTGTTGCCTATAAGTCGGTCTACGAGGGAGCTTCAAATGCCATCATTAGTGCATCATACTTTGACAAGAGTTATATTTTTGATAGTAGCGCATCGCTTTCTTTAACAATTACGGGTGACAATTTTCAACGCCAAATACCAATGTTGCGATCGGGCAATTCTTATAATGCGGACCTTTCTGATTTAACAGCTGGGGAATATGATTTTTCAATTAAGGTGGATAATGAGGGCTTGATTAAAAAAGGAAAGTTTAAAATTTTAGACTTTGAACTGGAACAGCAGTTTTTATCGGCAAATGATGATAAGTTACAGCGTCTTGCTAAAAGGTCCAACGGATTTTTATCCTACCCTTCACAAACAGATTCTTTAATTGATGTATTACTATCAGATTCACAATACAAACCAATCCAGAAAAGCACTAAAAATGTGGTATCTTTGATTGATGTTAGATGGTTATTGGCGATTATTGTAATTGCCTTAACTTCTGAGTGGTTTATTAGAAAATATAACGGACTTTTATAAAAAAATTAGAAAATGGATAAATTACCAAAGATTGCGTTACCAGTAGTATTTGCT
>CAYGUO010000047.1:0-18288 GCA_964353095.1 uncultured Flavobacteriaceae bacterium
CCAGACGGAAACGAAAAGTTTCCTTGCCTGCCCTGCTTGCCATAGGTACTGTGTTATAAAACAAGTTTTTTATTTAATAATGGAAATCTGTTGTCTATGAATTTTAGCAGATTAATCGCATATACTTCTAGTTGGTATAATACTTTTTTATTGAGCCTTATACTGGCAACAATGATTGTAGTTGTTTTAACTTTTCTTCAACCATTTGATATATACGGAAATGAAATAGCCTACAAAAACTTAAAATTGATTGGTTATGGTATATGTACTATACTACCAATATTGCTTATTCACATTTTAGAAGAGTTTTGGTTTAGACACACCTATGAAAAATGGCATTTTTATCAAGAAATAATTATAATAATTTTAGGTTTTTTATTGATTTTAATCATTTCGTACTTCTATAATGTCTTATTGGTTAACAATAATATCGAGTCGAGCAATATTTTTCAATGGGTGAAATATTTTGGCTTACCCTTTATTCCAATTTTTATTCCTCTTTGGATTTATCTGCGATTTAGGTTTAGTAAAATCACAATTAAACCAGTTGTTGATCAAAAGGCAAAGAAAATTCTAATTACAGGGAATAACCAAAATGAAGTCATACATTTCCTTGAGAAAAATTTCATCTTAGCAAAATCACAAGCAAACTATGTAGACATTTACTACATGGACAATGAATTATTGAAAAAAGAAATGATTCGATCTACTTTAGTGGGTATTAAAAGCAAAATGAAATCTGCAGAACAAGTTCATAGGTCGTACCTAGTTAATCCTGTTCATATAAAACATATATCAGGTAACACTCGTAAAGGATTTATTACCATGAATAAATTGGATGAAGAGGTTCCAGTTTCACCAAAATACTTTTTAGGGCTTAAAAAGTATCTTCAGAATCATCCCTAAAATTCAGGCTTATATCAAAAGCTTCAAATTCATCCCAAAAACTTCAATTCTATCACTTAGTTTTTTTTATTCCACATCCGCTTTAGTTCTTTGCATCAAAATAATCGAAATTGAATTAGAATAATGAGCAAAAAACTAAAAATTTTATTGATGACGGCAGTCTTCATTATTGGACTTTTATTAACTAGCTGGAAGGTCTTTAATTACTATTGGAGAACCAAAAACACAATAATTACATTTACGAATTTTACAGAACCAAAAACCCTGAGCTTTTCTGATATTATGTGGGTTTCAGAATCATACGGGGATTTAAAAACGGATATACATTCACTTCTTGTAAAGGTTAAGCTTAATGGTATCGATGACTCTTTCTATATGCAGTTTGATACTGGCACTTCTCAAACCAAGCTTTATGGTAAAACTTTAAATGCCTTGAAGGAAAAATATGCTTCTTTTGAATTTACGAAAAGTCAGTCTGGTAATTATTGGCTAGAGTCTCCTTTCATATCAATAGGAGAGATTAATCTACAAGCTGATAATTTATTAGTGCTACCTAACCTCGGGAATGAAAAAATAGACACTTCTTTTACGGTGCTCGGTACGATTGGTTATGATGCCATTTACGGGAGGAAATTACTACTTGATTTTAAAAAAAATAAATTAGCCATCACAAATCATGAACTCAAAGAGTTAGAATATGCATTTATTGAAATCAAAGGGGCAAGCTTAGATAAATTCCCAATCTTATTCCCTGCAGAAATTGATGGTGAACATGTGCAACTGACTTACGATACAGGGTCTAGCATGTTTCCACTCATCGTAGATAATCAAAAACTACAAAATATAGAAAGTGCTGAATCAATAGACACTTTGTGTTGCATCACCAGTTGGGGCAAATCTTATGATTTTTATAGAAGAAAATTAACTACAGATATTAAGGTAGGAAAATTAATTGAAGAGAAGCCGTATGTGTACTCTTCAAATAGTATGGCTCCGTATGATTTTTTTCCAAACTGGATAATGATGGGACTAGCAGGGAATAAAATGTTTTTGGACAATGTAATTCTTGTTGACACGGAAAACAATATATTCGGAATAGGTGAATGATATAACTATGCCAACATCACATATAGCATCTATGTAAGGGGGAAGCCCCTGCTAGTGATTGTTGATAGCGAGTGCTCGTAAACTTAAGAACAATTATTTATGCTAAAAACCTCAGTCAGTAAAACCTCTAGCAATTCAAAAATGGCTGCGTACCTCATAAAGACGCCCCTCAAATGGTGAAAATAAAAACTTATTACCCCTACTTCACCTTCTCCCCACCAACAAAAACCTGTTCTGCTTCCAAATTAGGAATTGCGGCCGCAGCAACCGTCATAATATCATCACTTAAAATAACAAAATCAGCTTTTTTGCCCACCTCAATACTCCCCTTTTCATCTTCTGTAAAATTGGAATAAGCGGCCCAAATGGTCATTCCTTTTAAGGCTTCTTCACGCGATAAGGCATCTTTCAATTGAAATCCTCCCTGAGGATATTGCTCCAAATCTTGCCGTGCCACTGCTGCATAAAAAGTCAAGAACGGACTCACCTGCTCCACTGGAAAATCAGTTCCTAAAGCAATCCTACCCGCTTTATCCAACAAGGTTTTAAAAGCATAGGCCCCTTGAACGCGTTCTTCACCCAGTCTGTCTTGTACCCAATACATATCGCTAGTGGCATGCGTGGGTTGCACGGAAGGAATAATCCCGCTTTCAAAATAATCAAAATCTTGCGCTGAAATTACTTGCGCATGCTCTACTTTCCAACGGCTATCCGGTTTCCCTTTTAAGGCATTTTGATAAGCCCTCAAAACCACAATATTAGCAGAATCACCAATGGCATGGGTATTCATTTGATAGTCTGAAGCCGCAATACGTGCTGCCAATGCCTCAATTTCATTTACAGGCGTTACCATGGCTCCAAAATGCCCTGGTTGATCCGTGTAATGTTCACGAAGTGCAGCACCCCTAGAACCTAAGGCGCCATCACCATAAACCTTTACAGAACGAACGTTTAGTTTATCCGTTTTTATAATACCCTTAGGCAAGTAGTACGCCAAATTTTCAGGATTGTTACTGATCATGGCATATACCCGAATTGAAAGTTCTCCAACTTGCTGCAGACTGTCAATTAATTCAATAATGGCTCTATCCAATCCGGCATCGTTAACGGTCGTCAAGCCGTAATCAAAACAAAGTTTTTCAGCATCTTTTAAAGCCCTTATATCAACTGCTTTGGTAGGTTTTGGCATGATAGCATCTACCATTAACATAGGGTTGTCTATTAAAATACCTGTTGGCTCTCCTTTTGCATCTTTTACAATTTCACCCCCGCTTACTTGTGTATTTCTGGTAATTCCCGCTAAATCCAGCGCTTTTTGGTTAACTAGATATGCATGGCCGTCAACACGCTCTAAGGCAACGGGTGTCTCTAGAAATAAGGCGTTTAACGCTTCTTTTGTTGGGAATTCTTTCACCTGCCAATCATTTTGGTCCCAACCGCCACCTCTAATAAAGCTAGAGGGTCGCTCTTTTTGAAAGGCGCTGACTTTCTCTAAAATTTCGTCATAGCTTTTGGTGCCGCGTAAGTTCACCACCTGTTGCATTTGCCCCAATCTATAAAAATGGCAATGTGCATCAATTAACCCGGGTACTATCGTTTTACCGGCTGCATCTATTTGTTCCTTTGCCATGAACTTATTGGTGATATCGTCAGCATCGGAAACAGCGATGAACTTCCCATCTTTTACGGCAATACTTTTCGCCTTAGAAAAGGCTTCGTCAACGGTATAGACGTTTGCATTCGTAACGATTAAATCAACTTCTTGCTTTTGGGTACAAGAAAAAAGTATCATGCTGACCATGACTAAAAGTGTGTATTTTTTCATTTGTATCAATTTGTATGGTACGTTTTTAGGATTGTTTTTTTGAATCTTCATAATCAGATTATTTTTTAACCGATGTAATCCAATTATCAATTTTCTGCTCTAATAATAATAGGGGCAAACTCCCAGAGTTTAGGACTTGGTCATGAAAATCACCCACTTTAAAATTGGCTCCTAAAGCTTGTTCTGCCCTATTTCGTAATTCCCTAATCTTTAATTGTCCAATTTTATAGGATAAGGCCTGCCCTGGTGTCGCCATATAACGTTCAATTTCGGCAATGATCCCCGCTTCGGAATCCGCTTCGTTTTCCAATGAATATTGAATTGCTTCCTCGCGCGTCCATCCTTTGGCATGTAATCCGGTATCAACCACCAATCGTATCGCACGGTGCATCTCCATGCTTAACATTCCAAAATATTGATATGGGTCATTATAGAGGCCTAATTCTTTGCCTAAAGACTCTGCATACAAAGCCCAGCCTTCAACAAAAACCCCCATGCTTTCTGGATGTAAAAACTCAGGTAAATCTGTATTTTCTTGCTGTAGTGATAATTGAAAATGGTGACCGGGCACTGCTTCGTGTAAAAACAAAGCTTCACTCGTCAATATATTAAATTGGTCAACCTGCGGAATTGGCACATAAAAAACCCCTGGACGACTCGCATCTTTTGTACCAGGCACATATTCAGCGCTTGCTGAAGCTTCTCTAAAAGCTTCCGTTCTTCGCACCTCAAAACCTGCTTTGGGTCTTAAATTAAAAACCGAATTTAGTTTTGCATCCATCTTTTCTTCAATAGCTTCAAAGTGGGCAATGACCTGTTCCGGTTTTGTAAAGGGTATTAATTCTTTATTGGCCCGAACATGACTGAAAAACTCCATTAAATTCCCTTTAAAACCCAAGGCATCCATGGCTTTTTTCATCTCTTGACGAATACGCAGCACTTCACTTTTACCTAACTCATGAATTTCATCGGCACTCATATTAGTGGTTGTATGCAAACGCACCAAGTAGTCATAGGTTGCAGCACCATTGGGCAAGGCTCCAATTCCGGAAGTTGCTCGACCCACCGGTAAGTAGTCTTCTTCCAAAAAGGTCTTAAGCTCTTTGTATTTAGGGATGACCTGTTCCGCTATCATCAGCCTATACGCTTCTGTCAACTGTTCCGCTTCTTCTTCAGAAAAACCATCCGGAATTTGATGTATTGGATTATAAAAAAGATGCTCTTCTACGGGTTTCGAAACAAAGTCGTTTAACTGCGGAATCATTTTGACAATTAGAGCCTTTGGTAGCACATGGCCACTTTGCATACCCCCTTTCATTTTAGTCATGCTCGTATCTAAAAAAGCAAGATAATCTTCAATACGCTTTAACCAATCCTGATAATCTTTTATGGTTTTAAAAGGATGCAAACTGGTACCCCCAGCCAATTGCGCCACGTATAAATGTAAAGATTGTATTTGACCTAAGGGAAAAAGCTCTAAAGTCGGTAAATTATATATTGGAGAGGTGATAACGACCAAATCATTTTCAAGCCCCTCTTTTTTGATTTCACAATCCCATTGCATTACCCCAAGCGCCAGTTTTTGGGTTGCTCCTAGATTGGATGCATCAACTTTTTTAATGCGTTCTAAAAAAGTATTATAGTTAGTAACTAAATGTGTTTGATACTCGTTTGCAATATAGTTGGCTATCGTATCATTATATTGGGAATACCCTGCTTTAGAAGCTTCAATGGGGTTGATTTGGAGTTTGAAATCTTGATAATTGTTAAAGAGGGTTTCTAGATTTTCTGGACTATTGGTTTGCTTCGTATCTTTTTGGTCTTGACAGGCAAGCATAAAAGCGAGACAGCTCAACAGTAATAACAATGGACGGTTGGTCATTTTAAGGCTTTAACCCAAAAATAAGGAATTGCAACAAGCCATTAAACCCTAATGGTCTTCAAATTCCGTAATCACGAATTCAACCCGTCTGTTAGCATCCCTTTCTTTCGTAGAAGTACCTTTGAACAAAGGCATTTTGTCACCTTTACCTTCCCAACGTATTCGTTTTTCCTTAAGCCCTAATTCTTGAAGATATAAGGCCACAGCCCTAGCCCTTCGTGAAGACAGGTATTGGTTATAGGTTTCAGAGCCTAAATCATCAGTATGCCCATATATCTGTAGCTGAATTTTTGAATTCTTCTTTAAGTGATGATAGACTTTTTCAATTTCTTTCCGCGCCTTTTGTGTCAGCTTAGCCGTATCAAATTCAAATTGAAGTTGATTTAAAACAAAAGGGGTGTTCATTTCAAATGCCGTGTCTTCAATGGGGGTCAAATTCACGTCGTCCAAATAATAATACGACATTCGTTTCGTATTTTTCTCATCGTCAGTTAACCCAATGATTCTGGTATTCTTATTGTTTTTAAAATTACCGACGGTAAGGTATTTTTCATGGCCCTTAGCCTCAAACTCCGCTTCAACATAAGTCCATTTAGCACTATCAAATATGGCACGGTTTACTTTTAAACTTATATAAGAGAATCTATCAACCTTAAAACGGTCAAGTCTTGATGGGGAAAGGTTTTGATTCGTATCCAAACTTAGGAGCTCGTTGGTAAAAAGAACCGTAATTTCTTGCATCGCCAGTTCAGAACTCTCTGCCAAACTCAATTGCATGGCAACCTTATAGGTGCTGCCCTTGTGTAAAGGTTGCTTGAGTTTAAATTGAATATACTCCCGGTAATCGTTTGGGCTATAAAAATATAAACCCGCATAGCCACTACCCTCAATTGCCTCTTGTTCCCCCTTGAAATTCTGTGGAATACCGACTTCGTTTTTAGCACAGGTATTAAAGTAATCTGTAGATCCGTTGGTTGGAGCACTTAAATCTTTAAGGTCACTAACAAGGTTTCCAATCGCGACAGGACAGGCTTCATATTTTTCAAACCCACCATTCGCAACGAAGTTCTGTGCTTTTATCTGAAAAGAAAAAAGGATAAAAAAAAGAAGAGAAATTACTTTTTGAATTGGCATGTTGTTTATCCATTTAAACACTCTTGCCCCAAAAAGTGATTGTACCAGTTAGTAATGGTGAAATTTAGCTATTGATCCTCAAAATTGGTCATTACAAATTCAACTTGACCTTTTTTAAATTGACCCTCTTTTAGTTTCCCATTTCGGAGTGGTTTTGTTTCACCAGCACCTTCCCAAACAATACGCTCGTCCGTAATACCCAGCTTTTTAAGATAAAGGGCTACCGCTCTCGCTCTTAGTGAGGAGACAAATTTATTGTACTCCGGATTACCAGCATCATTGGAATGCCCCGTAATCTTCATTTGTACATCTGCGTTTTCTTTAAGAAACTTAAATATCTTTTTGACACTCGCTATAGCCTCAGCATCAAGTTCGTAACCTTTTGGCTCAAACGGATTTTGTTCCAAAACATAGATTTTATCAGCTTCGTAGTTGATTCTCGGTAACTCTTCAACCACCAGATTATCAATATAATAATAAGAAAAGTCCCCTGGCAATATCGTTTTTTTGTTGTTCAATAGGGTGGTGCCCTCATTGTTTTGAAAATTACCCAGAAGAATGTGCTGCTCAAAACCCTTAGCATCAAATTCCCCAGTTAAGGTAATCCAACCGTCAGTTTCAGATAACGATTTATCTGCCTTAAGCTGCACCTCATGAAATTCAATACCTTCTTGAAGATCCAATCGAGAACTTGTTAAAGCCGCACTATTGGGCAATCTTATTTTTTTATTGGTCAAAACAACCGACATATTTTTCAAGGCCAACGTGGAAGTTTCCGCAAGACTTACTTGTAATGAAATTTTATAAGGATGTTTTTCCCTAAATACTTTCGTAGTATTCATTTGTAAATACTCACGGTAGTCATTTAATGCAAAGAAGTATAAGCCAGCATAACCTAATCCATCGCCAGGTGTTTGAGAACCTTTAAAGTTTGCCGGAGTGGTAAAATCACCCGTTCCACATTCATTAAAATAATCTCCTGAGCTTGACGTAGGTAAGGAAACGTCTTCTAAGAGAGCATCAAGGTTAGACATGTTTGATGGACAAACCTTATACTTTTCAAAACTAGGATTTACTACCAAGTTTTGCGCCACAAGGCTAGCACAAACGAAAAAACTTAAACTGAAAAATGCGGAAATACGAGAACGGTTGTAGGTCATGGCTATTATAATTTGAGTTCTCGTCCCTTAATAAACGACACTTTATACATAATATTGTTTGACTTAAATTATTCAGTAACCGTAATATTTAAAAAACAGTAACGAATACTAACTTTTAAAAAAAATCGTTACTATAGTCCAAATCTTACTAAAATGCGCATAATAACCATTATGCTTATTCTATCGTTTAGCCCATTTTTTAGTTATGGGCAAAACACCATATCCGGCACCGTTATTGACGAACTGGGGTTACCGATTTATCTTGCTTCTGTTGAACTAGAGCAAACGGATGAGGTGACCTACACCGATTATAATGGCTCTTTCTCCCTTACCAGTAAGAAAAATTTTCATTGGAAAATTCGAATTAGCTCAAAAGGATATAAAACGGAATCGTTTTTTGTGCTCGATGGAGGAAGTACAGAAAGTATTTTATTAGAATATGATGCTGAAATGAAAAAACTATTGGAAGGTAATTCAAGTCTCTTCAAAACGAACTTGTATTCTAAAATGGAAAACTCATTGGCACTCCATTAGAGATGAGGGAGCCCAGTTGATTTACTCTTGCCTCGTTTTGAACAAAAACTCCGCCCGTCTGTTTTTTGCCCTACCAGTATCTTCTAAATTGTCTGCTATTGGTTTGCTACTTCCATGACCAAACCACAAAACCCTGCTAGCCTCAATACCGGTTTCCACTAAATATTGGGCAATCGCCTTTGCCCGTTTTTCAGAGAGTATTGTATTATAACCAGGTGTCCCATAATTGTCCGTATGGCCATGTATTTCAACCAGTAGTTCTGGATGCTGCTCAAGTGTTGTTTGTATCATTTTTAACTCAGCCTTCGCCATTGCGGTCAATTTAAAATGGTCAAAATCAAACTGTATGTTTTCAAAAACGATTAAAGAATCCTTTTCAATTTTAGCAACTGGTAGCGTTGTTGCTTTTTCACTTTCTATGGACACCATATCAATATAATAGTAAGCTCCTTTTTTGGTCTCTTTTCTTTTGGTCTGCACTTTTCGAGTTTGAGCATTACTGCGCAGATTCCCTAAAATCAGGTATTTTTCAAATCCTTTAGCTTCAAAACTTGCCGTTACCTTTAACCAATCTGTTTTGTCTTCATGAAACTTTGGATGATTGATTTCCAATGTTTGGAATCGATTTCCTTCCATTCTGAACAATTGACCACGTGAGAGTTCCTTTTTTGTGGGGACCACTATTGGTTTATAACTCAGTACAACACCAAAATCTTTTACGGCAAAGTCAGCACCTTCCGCCAAGCTAATATAAAAAGAGAGCATATACGTTTCTTCTTTTTTGAGCATACGGGTCAATGGCACCTGAATGTATTCTCGATAATCCGCCGGGGCATAAAAATAAAGTCCGGCATACGCATTACCAAATTTGGCATATTGAACACCATTAAAATTTTCTGGTGCACCCATCACCTTGCTGCAGGTATTAAAATAATCTGTAGTACCATTGGTAGGCGTTGACCAATGCACCACATCTTCTTTAAAAGTACCTAAGGTATTGGGGCAATTATCATACGCCTCAAAACTAGGATTCTTAACCAAATTTTGGGCAGAAATCATGCTGTTAGCGGCTAAAACCAAGTATAGTATGCAGTATAGAACCCGTATCATCAGGTTCTAAGATAATCAATTTGAATGATGCCCTTTAAAATCTAAAGCGCAGTTTAAAGTGGAGTACTTAACCAGCGTTAAAAATCAAACTTGTAAGATACCCCAGCCAAGGCTTGGAAGCCCTGTACCCTAAAATTAAACCATTGTTGGTAATTGTTATTAGCAATATTGGACAGCTTGGCAAAAATAGATAGTTGCTCATTAAAACGATATCCTAAGTGCGCATTTGCATCAAAAAAGCGCTCTAAAGTAACAATCTCCGATGGAAATAAGTTTGGTGCCGTGTTGGGTTGCGCTATAGAAGTTAAATCTTGGCGTTCGCCAATAAAAAAGAGGTTTGCACCGGCAAACCATTGCTCCGTAATCTGGTAGTCCATAAACAGAGATCCTTTTAATTCCGGCAGGTTCCATGCAGGATTATCGGTTTCCGTATTGTAATTATAATATTCCGCATTTAAGCCTAAAGTAAAGTTTCGGTTAACATCAACATTAAGCTCTGCAAAAATGCCCAAGGTTCGAATATCATCATAAAAGACCTGAAATGAATTTCCAAAATTATATCCTTTTTCATCGTTTCTGGCTACATTTTGAGGATTTAAAAAGAACAAAGGACGACGGTTCTCAGCCATATAAGACCCTTTGATATTATAACCCACGTTCGAAAAAAGTTGCCCTTTTAAACCCAGATACCCTTCGTATTGCTGATCTGTAGGTTGAATAAACAATGTAGGGGATACAAAAGGGTTTTCATCAACAAAATCATGATATGAATTCTGTTTTAAATCGCCCTCAATACCTCCATAAGCGATAACCTGCTCGTCCAAAACTCTGTAAGATGCCGTAACGGCAGGGTAAATATAAAAACTACCATCATTCTGTTCAAGGTCAGAACCATAAACAAAATTCGCCCCAAGGTTTATGGTCAAATCATCTCTCAATACCACAAAACTCGGATTGACCCCTACCTGAAAATGACCGTAATCAATGCCATTGTCGTTGGTTGTACTATTTAAATCGTCATTTAAAAAACTACCCCCTACGTAATCAAACTTTGCTTTGATGTTTACGAGTTCATCTGTAATAGGCACTTCTATCTCACCTGCTAAAATCGCCCTATTTTCAGCTGATTCCGTCGCATCCCAAAATCTCCGAACCAACACATTAGCATTTTTAAAATAGGAATCTTCCACATTTACATGTGATTTCACCTCAGCATTAAAATAGTTTTGAAGTTCATCAATACCGTCAATCTGTGTCTGTGTAAATGCACCACTTTCTAAACCGTACCAATTATACAATTGATGTTGTAAGCCCACGCTTGTCCCCCAATTATAATCACGATCCTTTTTCGCATACGAAACATCTAGATTGGTATTGTAAAAATCAGTCTCCAGTGGGGTACTATTGATATCACCTCGTGAGGAATGATGGCTTAAGCCAAAATCCAATAAATCTTCATCACGACCCAGTTCGCGACTCGTGTAAAAATCCACTAAGGCATTATTAAAATTGCCTAGCCCAACTGATGCATAGGAATTATATAGCACCGGAGGTGGTAATTTTTCAACGGTGGCCGCTTTAGCCTTTGCCGGTGTAAAGGTTGACGCCACAGGAACTGAAAAAATATTGTATTCAATTTTCTTTTTTTGCAAAACAATAGAATCGCTCATTTTCGGCAAGGTTCTTATCTTAAAGGCATCAGAAACAGTAGGGGAATATGGTTTTACAACCGTAACTGTTTCCGTACCAATATCGTCGGTTTCTTGGGCACCAACCCACCCCACTAGGCTCAAAAAGAAAAGAAATAAAAAGTTTATTTTAATCGTTTGTGCGTCCCAAATATTTTTAAACAAACTGTGCTTTAAAGTTGTTCTTTGCTTTGCTAGAACCAACAGCTGTGATTTTTTCATACTACTGATTAATTTCCGTTTGGATTGACTGATGAATTCTTTTGTGCTTCTTTCGTTTTTATGATGGAAAGTTCTCCTTTTGCTTCGGCAACAATTTCGTTGTATTCCTCAAAGTTTTTGATAACACTCTCTAAAATATAGGTGGCCTGAAACGCGTCATCCAAAGCATAGAAATTTTTTGCCATTACAACCAATCCTTTGCCACCCCATTCTTTATAACTTGAATAGTCTTTTACCAATTTTTGAACAGCGCTATTTGACCCTTCGTAATCGTTACTTTTATTTTTAAAAAAAGCATCGTAGTACCATGCCTCTGCAGCTACCTCACCTGTGGCTATTTTTTTAACCTCCGTGAAAGCGCTTTCTGCCAATTGTTCGTTTCCCGTTTCAATTGCTGAGCGGGCAATCATTATTTGGGCGTCACTCCTAATTCTATCATCAATATTCTGTGCGGAAAGCACCTTTTCTGCATAGGCGATTGTTCTTTCATAATCTTTCTTACCATAGAAACCTTTCATCAGGTTGGATTGCGCAAAAGTGCGATTTTGAGAAATTTCAGCGGTATTCTCTAAACGTTCTAAAAACGGTACGGCATTTTGATAATCTTGTTTTGCAACATAAATCTCACACACCCTCGTCAAGGCTTGTTCACTATACTCACTAGTACCGCTTTCAGCAACTTTTACATAGAATGGCAATGCTTTTGCTTTTTCGCCTTTTGAAAAGTATAACTGTGCCAAGGTGAAGTTCGCTTCATTGGAATGTAAGCCATTCGGGAATTCGTTTAAATAGTCTTCAAAACTCTTTAGGGCTGCATCTGTTTTGCCTTCTGCATATTTTCTATTTGCTGCCTCAAAACTGGCCTCGTCCAATTCTGCATCAGTGACTTCAACAAAATCCAGTTTTCTGGCCCAATCCGCATATTCGCTTACCCTACCCAGGTCAACATACACCAACTTGGCGGTTGCAACGGCTTGTTTTGCCTCTTGAGTAGTTGCGTAATCATTAACTACAGCCTTTAGTTTCACCAATGCCTCTTCATTTCTACCCGCATTATAGTGAACCAAACCTTGTCGCAGCAGGGCTTGTGGCGCAAATTTGCTTTGCTTAAATTGTGTAATAAGTTTGTCATAAGTGCGCAAACCTTCCATTTCATTATTTGCCTTGATATGGGTATTGCCAAGTTCAAAAAGGGCATCATCTCGTAAAGATGATTTTGGAAAACGACTTACGAATGAATTAAGTTCATCAATTTTCAAATTATTCTTCCCTAAAAAGCCATTACAGATTGCATTTTGAAAAGCTGCATAGTCGCGCTCTGGACCATTGAATTTACTAGCTTCCCCGTAGGCATTTATTGCCGCTTGATAATTGCTGGTCACAAAATAACTATCACCCAAACGCATCAATGCATCTGTTTTTTGACCCTCATCATCACTACCTGTAACCCGTTTAAAGTATGAAATGGCATTTTTATAATCTTTCAGTTTAAAATGACTGTAACCAATATTATAATCCAACTGATTACTTTCATCTACGCTCTGAGCACTTGCATTTCTTTCAAACACTTTAAAGGCTGATAATGCTTCATCAAAACGGTTCAATCGATAAGCGGATTCTGCCTTCCAGTATTGGGCTCGAGCCTGAAATTCACCATTTTCTGGGTTCTTCAATGATTTTTCAAAACGTTCCCTTGCTGCTTCATAATCACCATCAACAAACAACTCCACTCCACGATAGAAAGCAACTTTTTGATAGGTTTCTTTACTTGCATAACCGCTATTTTTTTCCAATAGCGTCATTGCGCCTTCAAAATTTTTAGAGGTGATATACGAGTCTACCAAGAGTTCTTGTAATTCTTCTTGCCGTGTATCTTTTGGATATTTTTCTAGATAAGAACTTATCACTACCGGTACGGGTTCATAGGCATTCCCAATTTCATAGCTTAAACGCGCATAGTTGAATAGGGCATCTTTTTCGATTTCTTTATTAAAAGCCATTTCAGATGCATTCCGGAACGCATTTAAAGCTTCTGATTTTTTATCTAGTTTCAGATAGCATTCCGCCAAGTGGTAATAGGCGTTTTGAGCTACGCTATTGGTACCGCCAATGATTTTATTGAATTGCCCAATAGCAGCTTCAAAATCACCTTGTTTGTAATAACTATAGCCTAATAAGTAGAAATCGGTATTGGTCCATTTTCCGCGCTTACCTTTATATTTTGTTAGATAAGGAATAGCCTCATCATACTTTTCTAAATTGAAATAACTTTCTCCAATGATTTTATGAAGCTCGGAAATTTCACGCCTATCAGATTTTGGAAGTTGCTTCTCCGCCATTTCAATAGCCTTCTCAAAATTGCCCAATTTAAAATTTAGATCCGCCTGATAATAGGATAGTTTTTCTTCAAGCACCTTGGGGTCACTTATCTCATCAAAACGCTCATTGGCAGCATCATAGTCATCTTGCTCATAGGCAATATAGCCCATGTAATATTTAGCTTGTGCCCCATACTTTTCAGAATTAGTTACCTGACTCAGATACCGTTCTGCTTCTTTTGCATTATTTGAGGCGTAATACGAATAGCCCGTATTGAAGTTAAAACGTTCTTTATCTTTTCTTGACATCGCACTTTGATCCACTTTTTTGTACCATTTTAGCGCATAAGGGTATTTTCCGGTTTCAAAATAATAGTCAGCAACGTCAATAAAAGCAGAATTTCGTTTTGTTGAGGTTGGGTAGCGCGCTACAAAATCTTCCATGAGTTTATCTGCACCACGCTGGCTTAAACGTACGGCAGCATTTGCCGCGTAATATACGCTATTGGCTTCTGTCTCATAATCCGTAGTGGTCGCTTTTACTTTTTCAAAAAGCGTTTGAGCTGCTTGATATTGTTGATTATTGTACAATGCCAAAGCATCTTGAAACTGCTTTTGGTCATGAGTGAAAATTTTAGTCTCTTGGGAAAAACCTAAAACTAAAAAGCCTAAAAAAAGTATTGAAAATACAAAGGTGGTCCGATTCATAGTGTTCTACGCTGTTCTCGATTGATGATACCATAACGTCAAAATTCAAGCCAAAGTATATTTTTCATAAAAGTCGTATAATTCTGAAGTAGAAATTAAAGTATTTAAGAACTTAGTACTTTTAAATTCTTAAATAGAAGAATCAAATGGCGGAAACCATATTAAAATTACAAGATGTAGCGATTTTCCAGAACGAAAGTCTAATTCTCAATCACATTACACTAGAAGTAAAAAAAGGGGAGTTTGTTTATGTTATTGGCAAAACTGGCAGTGGTAAAAGTAGTTTTATGAAAACGCTTTATGGTGATATTCCCTTGCGGGAAGGATATGGTTCAGTGGTTGACTTTAATTTAAAGACACTTCAAGAAAAAGATATTCCTTTTTTACGCCGAAAACTTGGTATTGTTTTTCAAGACTTTAAGTTACTATCAGACCGAAATATCAATAACAATTTAAAATTTGTTTTAAAAGCTACCGGTTGGACGGATACTTCAAAAATGGATGCTAAAATTGAGGCGGTTTTAGATAAAGTTGGGATGAAAACAAAAGGCTTCAAATTTCCACATGAGCTCTCTGGGGGTGAACAGCAACGTATCGCCATAGCCCGTGCCTTATTAAATGATCCCGAGTTGATTTTAGCAGATGAACCTACCGGAAATCTTGATCCACAAACGAGTGTTGAAGTGATGAAGGTGTTGCAAGAAATCAATGAAAGTGGACGTACCATAATCATGGCTACCCATGATTATGCGCTAATTTTAAAATATCCGCACAAGACCATTAAATGTGATGGAAGCAAAATGTTTGAAGTGATTCAAAAAGCCATGTAAATTAGATTGTATGATACTGCATAAAGAAGATTGCCAGAAAGATAAAAAAGCCAATCCTATAATAGGAATTCTTCTTTTAATCATATCTATTGTTCTTTTTATTTTTACAGGTCCCATAGGGTTTGTATTTGGTCTTTTAAGAGAACTTTTCAAAACTGGTCTTAAGGGTGTGGGAAGTTATAGCTTACAACTTGCAATCGCTATTGACCAATTGGGCAATGTGCTTATGCAGCACCTTTTTAATGCCATTTGGATTACAAAAAAAGGATATCGTTTTGGTAATCGTGATGAGACTATTTCAAGTGCCTTAGGAAAGAACAAACAATTAAACACCTTAACCGGATTTGGTAAATTCATTGATAAAATCTTAGATTTAATTGACCCCAACCATTCCTTAAACTCTATAGACTATTACATTCAACCGCCTGCGGACAATAATTAACTATTGTTTAAATTGTTGAAAATCAATAAACATTGCCGAAAAGAATTTCGTTTCTTTGCCAAAACAAAACTTTCTTTCCTTTTATGGAACTTCTTGGAATTGATATTGGTGGCTCTGGAATTAAGGGCGCTTTAGTAAATGCAGCAACTGGTGAAATGCTTTCTGAGCGTTTTCGAATTCCGACCCCTCCGTCACGAAAACCAGATGAAATGGCTGAAGTCATTAAGCAAGTTGCAGACCATTTTAACTATCAAGGCCCTATTGGATGTGGATTTCCTACCATAGTAAAAAACGGAGTCTGTCTATCTCCTGGAAACCTTGATAAAAGTTGGCTTGGTGTTAATATTGATGAGTTACTTACCAAAACAACGGGCAGAGAGGTAACCGTTGTCAATGACGCTGATGCTGCAGGTTATGCCTCTATGAACTATGGTGTGGGCAAAGGCAAGCAAGGGTTGGTGATAATGATTACCATTGGAACTGGTTTAGGAAGTGGTGCCTTTTTTAACGGCGAACTGATACCTAATTTTGAGCTAGGCCAAATTCCTTATAAGGATTATAAAAAAATTGAGCTTTGGGCTGCTGCCTCGGCCAAGGAGAGAGAAAATCTATCTTATGAAAAATGGGGTAAACGCTTCAATAAATTTTTACGGTACGTAGAAATAATTGTTTCTCCAGATTTAATCATTGTTGGTGGTGGAACTTCAAAAAAGTGGAAGGAATTTAGCCATTTGATTGATATTGAAACTGATGTTGTAAAAGCGGAACTAATGAACCATGCAGGAATTATTGGGGCTTCCGTAGCTTGTTTAAGAGAACAGCACCACGGGCATGTAAATTAGAGAAAACATAAAATTCATAAAAAAAGAAGCCAGTTTTTAAAAACTGGCTTCTTTTTTTGTTAGCTATTTGATAGTGCCTAGGTAATTTTATTACGCTTGCGATCTACTTCTTTCAAGTAAATTTTTCTAAGTCTTAAATGACCTGGCGTTACCTCAACGTACTCATCTTTTTGGATATATTCCAATGCTTCTTCTAAAGAAAATTTGATTGCAGGTACAATCTTCGCTTTATCATCTGCACCGGAAGAACGAACGTTCGATAGCTTTTTCGTTTTGGTGACGTTGACGGTCATATCGTCAGCACGAGAATTTTCACCAATCACTTGCCCTTCATAAATATCTTCTCCCGGATCGATAAAAAACTTACCTCTATCCTGCAATTTATCAATAGAATAAGGAATTGCCGAACCATTCTCCATAGAAACTAAAGAACCGTTATTACGTTGTGCAATTTCTCCTTTTAGCGGTTGATACTCCAAAAAGCGATGCGCCATAATAGCCTCACCAGCAGTGGCCGTCAAAAGTTGGTTACGCAAGCCGATAATACCCCGTGAAGGAATCATGAACTCACACAACATTCTAGAACCTTTGGCTTCCATACTGGTCATTTCACCTTTACGGATAGAGACCATTTCTACAGCTTTACCAGAAACTTCTTCTGGCAAATCGATGGTTAAATGCTCAACCGGTTCACATTTAACACCGTCAATTTCTTTGATAATAACCTGTGGCTGCCCTATCTGCAATTCATAACCTTCACGACGCATGGTTTCTATCAAGACAGAAAGGTGCAATACCCCACGGCCAAAAACCATAAATTTATCAGCACTATCCGTTTCGTTTACACGAAGTGCTAAATTTTTCTCCAACTCTTTTTCAAGGCGTTCTTTAATATGACGCGAAGTCACAAATTTTCCGTCTTTACCAAAGAAAGGACTGTCGTTAATGGTGAACAACATACTCATTGTAGGCTCATCAATAGAAATCGTTTTTAATTTTTCAGGATTTTCGATATCGGCAACCGTATCGCCAATTTCAAAACCTTCAACACCAACAATCGCACAAATATCACCCGCAACCACCTCTTGAACTTTCAGTCTACCTAAGCCTTCAAAAGTGAATAATTCTTTAATTTTTGATTTTACAACCTTTCCATCCCTCTTCACCAAAGATATTTGCTGTCCTTCTTTTAAAGTACCTCTTTGTAATCTACCAATTGCTATTCTACCAGTAAATGAAGAGAAGTCCAATGATGTAATCAACATTTGAGTGGTTCCCTCTTCAGGTTTGAATACCGGAACATGCTCGATAACCATATCCAACAAAGGCTCTATATTCTCTGTCTCATCTTTCCAATCATCGCTCATCCAGTTGTTCTTTGCAGAACCATACACCGTTGGAAAATCCAGTTGCCATTCTTCAGCACCCAATTCAAACATTAAATCGAATACTTTTTCATGAACTTCCTCTGGAGTACAATTTTCTTTATCTACTTTATTGATCACCACACAAGGCTTTAAACCTAAATCAATCGCCTTTTGCAAAACAAAACGCGTCTGTGGCATTGGCCCTTCAAAAGC
>CAYGUO010000048.1:0-17870 GCA_964353095.1 uncultured Flavobacteriaceae bacterium
TTGTTACCGGCCATGCAAAATCAAGAAAAAAAGGGCCAAGAAAAAAATGGAGGCCCAGAAGGTAAAGGGTGCCAAAATCAAAAATGAAAAAGACTGGTAATGATTCGTCTCTTGAACAAAAAGATTTGGCTTTTAATCCCACTTTTACTTGTGGGAACAGCACTTTTTGCTCAAAACGAAGTCAGTTTCGATATGAAACTGAGCAAAGAAAAACTGGGAGTCAATGAGCGACTTCGGGTAGAATTTGCCATGAATAAAGATGGTGATAATTTTACACCACCTACCTTTGAGGGATTTCAGGTCGTTATGGGTCCTTCACAATCCATTAGTTCTTCATGGATCAATGGTAAGCGCAGTTTTTCCAAATCATATTCTTACATCTTAAAACCAAAGGCCCAAGGTGCTTTTACAATCACTCAGGCATCAATTGAAATTGACGGTGAAATCTATAAAACGCTGCCAAAAAAAATACAGGTTACTTCAGCAGTAAGCAACCCAAATGCCCCAAAAACGGCAGATGATGTTGCGGATGAAAACCTGCATTTGGTTGCCGAAGTTTCAAAAGGAAATCCTTATTTGAATGAGGCCGTTAGCGTTATCTATAAATTATACATTAGTCCTTCTATCTCGGTGACCAACTTTCGACCTGTTGACAGTCCCAAATACAATAATTTTTGGAGCCAAGATATTCCCGTTACAAAATACAACACCAACAATGCCACGTATGAAGGCAAGCCTTATCGTAGTGTTATTCTAAAGCGAGTGGTGCTTTATCCCCAAAAAACAGGCAAGCTTGATATTGAGCCTTTATCCCTTGAAATTTTTGTAGATGTACCAACAAATAGACGTGATTTCTTTGGAGGTAAAATTTATACCCAGGCAAGTAAAACAGTTTCTGCGGGCAGAAGAACCCTTACTGTAAAACCACTACCCGAAGCTGGAAAACCAGTAAATTTTGGTGGAGCAGTTGGTGAGTTTGAATTTTCTGTTTCAACCAATAAGACCAGCTTAAATGCTAGTGAATCTTTACAAGCGATCGTTGAAGTTTCGGGCAAGGGTAATTTAAAATTATTTCAACTACCAGAACCGGAATTACCAAGTGCCTTGGAGGTTTATGAACCTGAGTTTGATGAAAATGTAAGAACCACAATCTCGGGTATGCAAGGCAAAGTTTCCAACAATTATACTATCGTACCCTCATTCAGGGGAAAATACCCGTTCCCAAGCATTTCGTTCAGTTATTTCAACCCAAAAACACAAGCGTATGAAAGTATTGACTCCAATGAAATTACCATCAACGTTATGGAAGGGCCTACGGATGCATCAGCGGTAGGAACCGTAATTCCGGGAAATCAAAAAATAGCGGTACAAACCGGCAAACAGTTTCACTTTATTGAAGTCACGCCAAACTTGATGAATATTGATACGGACTATTTCTTTGGTTCAAACCGGTTTTTTGCATTACTATTAGCACCATTATTGCTTATCCCATTAGTCATTCTTTATCGTAAAAAACGAAACAAAAACGCAAACGACACAGAAGGCAACAAAATGCGTAAAGCAAACAGACTGGCTAAAAAATACTTGTCAACTGCCAAAAAGGAGTTAGGTAATGAAGATAATTTTTATATCGCTTTGGAAAAAGGCCTACACAACTATTTAAAAGCCAAACTTAAAATTGAAACCTCAGACTTCAGTAAAGAAAAAATAATAGCGCTCTTAAGCAAACGTAAAGTAAGTGAAAACAACATAGACCTATTTATTGATTTATTGAAAAACTGTGAAATGGCACGCTATAGCCCATTTACAGATGTGCAGATGGAACAAGACTACCACAAAGCAAGTGAGGTAATCTCTTTAATGGATAAGCAGTTATGAAAAAAACACTTTTAACCATAGTACTCTTGGTGTTTTCATTTGGTGTTGCTGGCCAAAACAATACCCTTTTTGAACATGCCACAGAAGCATACAATCAGGGTGAATTTCAAAAGGCCATTGGGTTTTACGAACAAATACTTGCTAACAATCAGCATTCTGCCGAACTCTATTTTAATATGGGAAACGCCTATTACAAATTAGACGAGATAGGCCCGAGTATTTATTATTATGAGAAAGCCTTATTGCTAAAGCCCAATGATGCCCAGATTAAAAACAATCTTGGCTATGCAATGAACATGCGCCTTGATGCTATTGAAGCTATGCCAAAAACCGCTATGGCAAGAATTTATGATACAACTATAAATATTTTGTCATTTGAAGAGTGGGCCTACTTGGCAGTAGCCATGGTGTTCTTATTTGTTTTGTCTTATATAGCATACTATTTTCTATTTGGTGCGACACAGAAAAGAATTGCTTTTATTACAAGTATTATTGGCTTTATCGTTGCTTGTAGCGCCGTTATTTTTGCCTATTTTCAATACAATACGTTTAAAGCGGATAACCCTGCCATTATCTTCTCAAGGGAAATTGCGGTAACCTCAGAACCCAATGAACGAAGTGAACGTATTTTTACTTTACATGAGGGCACTAAAGTGAATGTATTGGAAAATCTTGGAGAATGGAAAAAAATAAAAATCGCAGATGGTCAAACAGGATGGCTGCCAGCTGATAACTTAAGATTACTAAAGGATTTTTAGGTCTAACACCGATTCATTGAAAGCTTTACTTTCAGCTTAACTTTAATCTTGCTATCTTACTTGAAAGTTCAAGTTTATGCTATACTACAAAGATATTCTCGAGAAAAACAAAAAATGGGCTGCTGAAAAGTTAGCTCAAAATTCAAAGTACTTTGATGAAATGGCAAAAGGACAGCATCCGCCATTGCTTTGGCTGGGCTGCGCCGATAGCCGTGTACCTGCCTCTGAAATTATTGGTGCTGAACCTGGAGAAGTTTTTACACATAGAAACATAGCCAATATGGCAATTCATACGGACATTAACATGTTGAGTGTTTTAGAATATGCCGTTGATGCCTTAAAAGTTAGACATATTATTGTTTGCGGACATTACGGTTGTGGTGGTGTAAAAGCAGCTATGGGTCATAGTACCGTAGGCTTTGTTGGCAAATGGATACGGCATATCAAGGACATCTACAATAAATATAAAGATGAAATCAATGGTATCCCAGATGAGAATGAGCGTTGGGATCGGTTGGTAGAACTTAACGTAATAGAACAAGTAACGGATCTTGCGAAAACTTCCATTGTTCAATCTGCTTGGGAGGAAGGTCAGTTTTTACATATTCATGGCTGGGTCTATGATATAAAAACCGGGATTGCAAAAGATTTAGAATGTAGCATGAGCGATAATTCTAAGCTAGACGATATTTACCAGATTCATCCTGATTAACCTTAGCCTAACCTATGAATACGTTTTTTAAACATTTTCGTGGCGACCTCTTTGGGGGCATCACCGCAGGTATTGTTGCACTTCCGTTGGCGCTTGCTTTTGGGGTCAGCTCAGGGTTAGGACCTAGCGCTGGTTTGTATGGCGCAATATTCATAAGTTTTTTTGCTGCCCTTTTTGGGGGTACAAGCACTCAAATATCTGGTCCTACTGCACCAATGACGGCAGTAAGCATGGTAGTGATTGCTGGTATTTTAGCTGTTCACGACGGAGATATTGGAAAGGCACTACCTATCATTCTTGGCGTTTTCTTGTTGGCAGGTATAATGCAAATCGGACTTGGCTTGTTAGGACTGGGGGTATACATCAAATACATCCCCTACCCAGTGGTTTCTGGTTTTATGACTGCTATTGGGATAATTATCTTGGTTACCCAAATTTTACCTGCTGTTGGCTATTATCCAAAAGAGGATACCGAATATGTCAATTTATTCATGCCTGCGGCTGAAGAAGAAATCTTAGAGAATATTTTAAAAGAAGAAGCAGGAGAAGGTATTTTGGTTCTTGAGAATTTTGAGGAAACCATAAAAAGAGCATCAGAGATTACACAAGAAGCAATGCTCAAAGAAGCTAAAACGTTGGCAGCAAAAGATGCCTCAGGTGTTTTGGGCACTTTAAAAATTATACCTAGGGCATTCAAGAATATTATTTGGCTAGAGCTTATATTGGCCCTTGCTACCATCATCATTATTTACGGTTTTAAAAGAATTACAACTGCGGTACCAAGCACCTTAGTGGCCCTTATTGTAGTCTCTGGTATAGCCTATGGCTTTGGCTTGGATTATCGTACCATCGAAAAAATACCAGAGGGTTTGCCCATACCCCAACTAGGTATTTTTACGGAATTCAAACTCAGCCAAATTTCGCCCTATATTTTTACGGCTTTGACACTTTCCCTCTTGGGAGCGATTGACTCCTTATTGACCTCTGTAGTAGCAGATAACATGACCCAAACAAAACATAAGCCCAATAAAGAATTGGTGGGGCAAGGTATTGGGAATAGTATCGCAGCTTTGTTTGGTGGTATACCCGGCGCTGGAGCAACAATACGTACCGTGGTGAATATCAATTCAGGTGGTAAAACCAAATTATCCGGTATGGTTGCCGGAATTTTGTTACTCATCATTCTTTTGGCATTAGGGCCCGTAGCATCACAAATTCCGGCAGCTGTACTGGCTGGGATTTTGGTTACAGTTGGGATTAACGTAATGGACTATAAAGGCTTAAAAGCGATACCCTATTTACCAAAAGATATTTCGCTCGGCCCCCTAAAACTAAGTTCAGAAGTCATCATTATGTTGGTAGTCATGGTACTTTCTTCTGTTTGGAATTTAGTCTATGCCGTTGGTATCGGTCTCGTTTTTGCATCCTTAATGTTTATGAAAAAAATAGGTGATCTTACGGCGAAACGTTCTGACGTTAGGCCTTTGGATGAAAAGGCATGGCCAGATGAAAAAAGCTTTCCAATCCAACTAAAAGAAAAAGTTGTGATCAAGCATTTAAAGGGTCCTTTATTTTTTGGATCTACCAGTGATTTTCAGCAATTGGCACAACAAATTCCAAAAAATGCCTCTACGGTCATTATCAGAATGGATCGCATGCAGTATATGGATCAATCTGGACTGTACGCCATGGAAGACGTACTCCAAGATTTAAAAAGACAGGGGAAAGATGTTCTATTTGTAGATATCTTGGACCAGCCTAAATATATGATGGAACGTATTGACATTATTCCTGACCTTATCCCCAAAGAACATATTTTCAGTGATTTCAATACCTGTCTTGAATGGATATTAACCAACGTTAAAGACAATCCCATTTATTGACTTTTATACTTTGGCAAAGCTTTTACTGTAACAGGGCGTACTCGTTATTCAAACGCAATTCACTAAATTTGCCCGCATAAAGCACGCCAATAATGATTGATACCATAAAAGCACATCTTGTTGAGATTGAAAAGTTCAATACAACATCAAAAGGTGAAATTGAAGCTTTCCGAATTAAATACCTTGGTAAAAAAGGCCTCTTAAATGATTTTTTTGCAGAATTCAAAAACGTTCCAAACGAACAAAAAAAGGAATTTGGTCAGGTTATCAATCAGCTGAAAACAACGGCTACTGAAAAAGTAAATACATTAAAAGAAGCTATAGAAAGCCAGCAAGAAACCACAGGTAAATTTGGTGACTTAACCCGCCCTGGAGAACCTATTGAAATTGGAGCAAGACATCCTATATCGATTGTGAAAAATCAAATTATTGAAATTTTTTCCAGAATTGGTTTCAATGTATCGGAGGGGCCTGAAATTGAAGATGATTGGCACAACTTTACTGCGTTAAATTTACCGGAATATCATCCGGCCAGGGACATGCAGGATACCTTTTTTATTCAAACAGATCCGGATATTTTATTGCGCACACACACTTCGTCCGTACAGGTGCGTTACATGGAAAACAACAAACCGCCTATTAGAACGATATCTCCAGGTAGGGTTTATCGCAATGAAGCTATCTCATCAAGATCACATTGCTTTTTTCATCAAGTAGAAGGACTATACGTTGATAAAAATGTTTCGTTTGCAGATTTAAAACAAACCCTCCAGTTTTTCACTTCTGAAATGTTTGGAAAATCTAAGATTAGACTTCGCCCCTCCTATTTCCCGTTTACAGAGCCTAGTGCCGAAGTGGATGTGTATTGGGGCCTAGAAACGGAAACAGATTACAGAATGACCAAAGGAACAGGTTGGTTAGAAATTATGGGCTGTGGCATGGTAGACCCTAATGTGCTCCAAAATTGCGGTATTGATCCAGAAGAATACTCAGGCTTTGCTTTTGGTATGGGTATAGACCGTATTGCCTTATTGTTACATCAAATTTCAGATATTCGTTTATTGAGTGAAAATGACATCCGCTTTTTGGAGCAGTTCAAAAGTGCTTTATAAAAATTCAATAGTATTGCTTTCAACATTCATAGTAAAACTTTAAGACAAAAATAACACACAACAAGTCTAATAACCCTTGTTAAATTCATCATAGTGTTTATTTTTAGGGACTAGTTAATAAAACACAATACCTATGGATAGAATAAAGAAAGTTATCATTCTTGATGAAAACGATGCTACTGTTGAAATTAAGCCGCTAATTGAAGATGTGCTAAGTGCAGAACAACAAGCAGCACTGACACCAGATAGCGTAATCAACGCGCTTAAAGAAGGCAATAAAAGGTTTATTTCAAACGATCTTACCGCACGCGACCATACAGAGCAAATCCGAAAAGCAACCAATGGACAATTTCCCAAAGCTGTTGTTTTATCTTGTGTAGACAGCCGTGTACCCGTTGAAGATGTGTTTGATAAAGGTATTGGCGATGTCTTTGTGGCCCGTGTCGCAGGCAACTTTGTGAATGAAGACATTCTAGGCAGTATGGAGTTTGGTTGCAAGGTTTCCGGTTCTAAGGTAATCTTAGTTTTGGGTCATGAGCATTGTGGCGCGGTGAAAGCAGCTATTGATGATGTTAAGTTGGGAAATATTACAGCCATGTTGACTAAAATTAGACCTGTAGTAGAATCTAGCAAATATGACGGTGATAAAACATCTTCAAATGAAGAGTATGTTCATTTGGTATGCGTAAACAATGTGCTAAATACCATAGAACAGATTAGACTAAAAAGCCCAATTTTAAAAGAAATGGAAGCTGCTGGTGAGATTAAAATCGTTGGTGGGGTATATGATATGGACACTGGAAAAGTTGACTTTCTTTAAGAAAGCTTATCCTATATTTAAGTAACCAATACCAAAAACCATGATCAAATCATTTTATAATACCAAGTATCTAAAAGGGGATATCACAGGTGGATTAGTAGCTGGTGTAGTGGCACTACCATTAGCACTAGCATTCGGTGTTCAATCTGGGCTTGGTGCCATTGCCGGTCTTTACGGTGCCATCGCCGTAGGTATTTTGGCCGCTCTTTTTGGAGGCACAACGACCCAAGCTAGTGGCCCTACAGGCCCTATGACCGTAGTTTCAGCAGCATTAGTTGCCAATGCAATTGAAATTGCCGGCAGTTTGCAAGATGCCATGGGTATTATCTTATTGAGCTTTTTACTCGGTGGGGCGTTACAGATTCTTTTTGGTTTGATCAATATTGCCGGGTACATCAAGTACTTTCCCTATCCTGTGATTTCGGGTTTTATGAGTGGTGTTGGCCTTATCATCGTCATCTTACAAATATTTCCTTTTGTTGGTCTGGATTCCGCCAAGTCTACTTTAAAAGTAATGTCAGATTTACCTAGGTTGTTCACTGATTTTAACTGGCAGGCCTTAGTACTTGGTGGTCTTACTGTTTTGATTTATTATGTTTTTCCTAAAATAACCAAAGCCATACCTAGTCCTTTAGTGGCCTTGATAGCAGTATCGTTATTTGCCTATTTTATCAAATGGGATGTTCCTATCATTGGTGAAATCCCTTCCGGATTGCCTTCTTTACAGTTAGACGGGCTGTTTACAATAGAAAGCAGTGCCTATTTTATGGTTTTAGAATATGGAATGGTACTAGCCGTTTTAGGCTCCATTGATTCCCTATTGACCTCTGTAATTGCAGATAATATGACGAAGACCAAACACAATAGCAACAGAGAGCTTATTGGACAAGGTATTGGAAACATGGCTGCCGCGCTAATTGGTGGTATTCCTGGTGCAGGGGCAACCAAAGGCACTGTAGTCAACATCAACTCTGGCGGTAGAACAAGATTGTCAGGGGCATTACATGGGGCTTTTTTATTGGCTATTTTGCTAGGACTAAGTTCTTTGGCGGCATACATTCCGTTAGCTGTACTGGCAGGTATTTTAATTCCTATTGGTTTTAAAATTATTGACACAAAAGGACTTAAACATTTAAAAGTAGTGCCACGTGCAGATGCCGTAGTCCTTATTATTGTATTGCTATGGACCACTTTTGGAAGCTTAATACAAGCTGTGGGCATAGGGGTAACCTTGGCGGCTCTTCTATTTATGAAACGCGCCAGCGATATTGGCGAAGAAGGGATGCAAGTGGGTACCTTGGCCGGTTTTGATGGTGAAAAACCTTGGCCCGATGAGACCGATTTTTACAATAAGTTTAAAGATAAAATCTATATTAAACACCTTTATGGACCTTTGTTCTTTGGTTTTACCTCACATTTTCAAGATCAGGTTAAGAATATTGGAGATGGCATCAAAGTACTTGTGATTCGTATGGATAGGGTCCCTTATGTAGATCAATCAGGAATATATGCCTTGGAAAACGCTATTTTAGATTTGGCCTTAAAAGACATTAAAGTAGTCATTACAGGTTTACAGGAACAACCTAAAGACCTATTGACGGATATTGATATCATTCCTGATTTAGTACCCGAAACGCAAGTGTTTTTGCATATTGAAGAAAGTTTTGAGTGGATGTCCAATGAATTAAGTCGCTAACCGTAACTGTTGTATCATCTTAAAACATCGTGAAAAAAGATATTGAAATTCCGATAGCAAAAGACGTACATGTCGCCATAGTAGAGGAGTGGGACAAAGAATTTCTTTCGAAAGATTGGAATGCATACCTAATCAACAATCGTAAAAGTCCAATTGAAATGGCACTCGTACTGTCAAGAGGCTTTGATGGAGAACTTAAAACCTCAACCATGCGTTACGCTTTAGGAACACTATCTGCCAAAACATTTGAGAAAATTGAGATGGTTCAAGACGATATTTTAACGCTGAACAATGAGTTTTTAGTTACTTACTTCGCAGACAATAAGCTTTACGAAAAACGCTTTTTTTTTGAAAAAGGTATGGTGACGGAAAAAAACTTGGTTACTATTTCACTTATAGGCCTAAAAGGGGTTTTTGCAGTTTAAGATGCATTAAACGAGCATTTTTAATAGTTATATTTAACAGCATAATAATTGGCTTGTTTCATCCACATTTAAAAGAAATCTTACCTTTTTAAAACATCTGCCATAAGATATGCTTATTTTGTTTGGGCTTTGAAACTGGTTTTTTAAGCAAATACTCAGCTAACTAAAAAACAACAGTTATTACACAAATACATGGTTAGAAATATACAACTAAGAGTCTCACTGAAAGAAGAAGCACAAGCGGGTATTATTAAAAAAAAAGCTGCTCACTATTTGGGGATTCCTGAAGGTGATTTTAGCTTAAAAGTGCTCCGAAAATCTATTGATGCCAGAAAACCAAGCATCTATTTCAACTATAAATTAGCCATTTATATCAAGGAAGACCCACCCCAAGAAACGGATTATACATTTGATTATAAAGACGTTTCCAAAGCCAAAGCCATTCATATCATTGGTTTTGGCCCAGCGGGAATGTGGGCAGCCCTTCGTTGTTTAGAATTAGGTTTTAAACCTATAGTTCTCGAACGCGGTAAAAATGTACAAGAGCGCAGAAGAGACCTAAAGGCCATTAACCAAGACCACATCGTTAACGAAGACTCTAATTATTGTTTTGGCGAAGGAGGTGCCGGCACTTATTCTGATGGAAAACTATATACCCGAAGCTTAAAAAGAGGGGATGTTCGGCGTGTTTTTGAAAGTTTGGTACATCACGGTGCTACGGAAGATATACTGGTTGATGCCCATCCACATATTGGCACCAATAAACTGCCTAAAATCGTTCAAAATATTCGTGAAAGTATCCTCAAGTTCGGTGGTGAGGTTCATTTTAACACCAAAGTTGTTGATTTTACCATTGTTCAAAATCAAATAAAGGCCATTATTTTACAAAATGGCGATGAACTTTTGACCAATAGGGTGATTCTGGCGACAGGACATTCTGCACGCGATATTTTTGAGCTTTTACATAAAAAGGATATCGCCCTAAAAGCAAAGTCTTTTGCCATGGGTGTTCGTGTTGAGCATCCACAACATATTATTGATTCCATTCAATATCATTGCCGAGGTGACCGCAATGAACTTTTACCCGCTGCTGCGTATAGCTTGGTACAACAGGTTAAAAATAGAGGGGTATATTCTTTTTGTATGTGTCCCGGCGGGTTCATTGTTCCGGCCGCAACGGCGGAGGGTGAAGTCGTGGTCAATGGTATGTCTCCTTCTAAAAGAAATAATTTATACGCCAACTCCGGCATTGTGGTAGAAATTAACGTGGACGAGGATTTACCCAAATATGAAAAATTTGGCGCCTTAAAAGGGCTTGAATTTCAGAAAAGCCTAGAACGTTTGGCATTTACTGCTGGCGGAAGAAGTCAAGCAGCACCAGCACAGCGACTCACTGATTTTGTGGAAGGCAGAACATCGCAAGATTTAAACCCTACATCATATCAGCCTGGCTTAAATTCATCTCCCTTACATTCCTTGTTTCCAAAATTAATTGGTGGTAAGCTGAAAACCGGTTTTGCGCAATTTGGCAAAAAAATGAAAGGGTACTATACCTCAGAAGCAAATATTGTTGGGGTTGAATCAAGAACCTCCTCACCTATTAACATCCCCAGAACGGACAAATTGGAACACCCAGAAATACTGGGTCTTTTCCCCTGTGGAGAAGGCGGAGGTTACGCAGGTGGTATCGTATCGGCAGCTATGGATGGCGAACGCTGTGCCGAAGCTGCGATTATAGGATTATGATTGTATTCAAATGATAAAACTCGTACGCAAAATTCACTTTCAGAAGGCATAATTACAACTATTTCAAATACGAAATTCATAAAATCATCAACTTAAAAATATATCAATCATATTTTAAACATCTGATTTTTATGGTATTACCATAGGTTTTTTAGTGAGCCTCTTTTAATTTAGAGATATCGCTAATTCAAATAAAATCACCTATGAAAACAACCACTTTAAACCGAAGAGATTGGCTTAAAAAAGGTATGCTCACGGCCGGAGCCGCAGTAACAATGCCTTACCTTAGCTTCGCTGACACTGCAAGCGCACCTATTCAACTAGATGCTAATGGCGATGCCATATATAGTCCATTTTTCAAAGAGTACTTACCAGAAAATATAAGGGAATTTCCTGTTCTTGAAGCCAAGTTAAATGCCAATGAAAATCCTTACGGTCCTTCGCCTATGGCTTTAGAGGCATTAAAAAATTCTGCCTCTGGTGGAAATCGATATGCTTGGAAAGAACTCTTTCAACTAGTTGATAAAATTGCAGATTTTGAAGGGGTGGCTGCAAAAAATATCATGATGGGACCAGGTTCCTCTGACTTATTGGAAAAAACAGCAATGGTGCTTTTTATGAACGGAGGTAATGTCGTTTCGGCAGACCCAGCGTATATGTCATTGATTAGGGTTGCAGAGGCCGCTGGCGGCACATGGAAACCAGTTCCTTTAAAAGCGGATTGGTCCCATGATTTAAAAGCAATGGAAGAGGCGATTGATTCTGATACTAAATTAGTTTATATCTGTAACCCAAATAATCCAACAGGTACTATTACCGATTCAAAAAAGTTACTTGATTTTTGTTCAAGGGTTTCTGAAAGAGTACCCGTTTTTGTTGATGAGGCTTACCTATGGTTTTTAGAAGATGGTGCTAAAAAAAGTATGGTATCGTTAATCAATGAAGGCAGAGACGTTATCATTGCAAGAACCTTCTCAAAAATTCACGGTATGGCAGGTTTAAGGGTGGGTTATGCGGTTGCACAAGAAGCAACCTTAGATAAACTTCAGAAAATAACCAGAGCCGGTATGGGTATCTCTTATCCTTCCGTTTATGCTGCAATGGGCGCTATGGATGACTCCGTATTTTTAGAAAGTTCTCGTGTAAAAAACATGGCATGCCGCGAGTATGTGTATCAAGAACTGACGAGAATGGGCATTGAATACGTGCCGTCGTATACCAGCTTTATGATCTTCCCTATTGAAATGGAGGGCAAAGCATTTCTAAAGAAAATGACCGACTTAAAAGTAGGCGTTCGTGCCTTTGAGTTTATGGGTCAAAAATGGTGTCGCGTTAGCATGGGTACCATGGCTGAAATGAAATTATTTACAGCCGCACTAAACAAAGTATTAGTATCATAGATGGATATTGGTTTTCAAAAAACAATCGTCTTTTTATTTTTTATCTTTCTTGGAGTTCTACTTAAAATTAAGTTTACGTCCAAAGAAGAAATTACTGGCATCAAAAAAATCATTTTGAACCTTGCACTGCCAGCTACTATTTTTATTGCCCTATTGGGCGTTCAAGTTGAATTAAATTTGTTGTTATTGCCCCTGCTGGCCCTTGGCCTTAACCTGCTTTTGTTTTTAGTTTTTCCATTAGCACTACACTTTTTAGGGATTAAAAAAGGGACTCCTGAATTTAGAACCGCCAAATTATTAGTGCCCTCGTTAGCCCCTGGTCTTTCGTGTTTTCCGTTTGTTTTAGAATTTTTAGGAAAAGACTACTTAGCAAAAGCTGCCATGGCGGATTTAGGCAATAAAGTATTTGTCTTGATTTTTTTGTACCTGGTAGCAATGAACTGGTATTTTAGCCTACACGAAAAAAAACAAAATAAAGGTTTTTCTAAATTAGGACCCATGCTCAAAGCAATGGTCTCTGAACCAGTGAACCTTTTTATTGCGGCCGCTCTGGTATTACTTGGTCTTGGGTTTAATATGAAGTCGTTGCCATTTGTTTTTAGCGAAACGCTGCAAAAGCTCAGCCTTATTATGACCCCTTTGGTATTATTATTTATTGGTTTGGCCGTAAAAATCAAGAGAAAGCAGTTTGTTCAAATATTCTCATTATTATGTTTACGTGCAGGTTTGGTGTTTATGATCAGTGGTGTTTTTGTGGTTATTACAGGAGTACAAGCGAAAAATGAAATCTTATTGCTTTTAGCTTTTGGTTTAAGTGCTTGTAGTTTTTGGCCTTATGCCCATATCTCTGCGGTTGATAGCTTAGAAGTTGGCACCAAAGCCAAAAAACGAACTTTTGATAATAATTACGCTATCAGTATTTTGGCCTTGTCATTCCCGCTTTCAACATTACTAATTTTAGGTGTGCTTAATAGCGGTGAACTACTTTCATCAATACTTAATATCTTTTTGGCAGCTATATCTTTAAGTGCTATTGGCTTGATTTCTCCTATATTTTCTTGGTTGAAGATAATTTTAAAAGGACAAGAACTCACGAATTCAAAATTAGATTCCGCAAGGGCCAAGCACATATAGGCCCAACTTTGAGCGCAAAAATTCTGCTAGTAATTTATTCACTTTCAAAAAGTTAATCAACCAAAAACTCTTGTGCTCCTATTGGCACAAACCGCATATGCTAAAATTCTTCCGTAAAATCCGTCAAAAAATGCTTTCTGAAAATAAGTTTTCAAAATACCTACTCTATGCCATTGATGAGATTTTACTAGTTGTTGTTGGTATTTTGATTGCCCTTCAGATTAATAATTGGAATGAAGCCGTAAAAACCCAAGCACAAGAATTAAAACTTTTAAAACAACTTAAAATAGACTTGTCTGAAAATCATAAAGAATTAACGGAACTAAAAGAACGTATTACCATAAACAGTTCCGCCATGGATACAGCGGTTGTGCAACTTCAACAAAAAAGTTATTACAAATCGTTTGATATACTGATTACATTAATACACCGTAAAAGTTATTTTAATAATTCCAATTCAGGGTATAAACTTATTGGAAATGGCTTAGCACCAATCATCTCAAACGATAGTATTTTAAATGGTGTTTTACAGCTATATGAAAAGGATTTTGTCAATATTGATAACAGACAAAGTTTAATGAACACTACCATTGACAGTAGGGTTTACCCGCTCACCAATACCTTTTTCAGAATAAAACCCATGAGTATTCGTTTTGATGCTTTAGATGCTACTGTATCTGACATTTATTCTCCCTTGGATTTTGAATCGCTTTCAAATAATCATGAATACATTAATACCCTTTTACAATTAAAAAGAATTTTTGAAGAACGATTAATTTTGAGTGAGCAAACCAATGAACGTGTAACTACCATGATTGGTCTCTTAGAAAGTGAAATCCGGAAAATAGAAAATAATTAGCATTTTAATCTAATACCTTACTTCCAACTGGAAAATGGTCTTTGACTCAGCTGCGAGTTATAATACTTAACATCGCCCGTAACCTCATCAGCTAACCAATCTGGTTTTTCAAAAGGCTCATCTTCATGTTGTAATTCTATTTCGGCCACCACGAGACCTTTATTTTCCGCCATAAACTCATCTACTTCAAAAATATGATTGCCATAAGGCACCTCAAAACGGGTTTTTTCAAGAATTCCCGGCTCGCATAAATCAATTAAATTAGTGGCTTCGCCTACGCTGATTTCAGTCTCCCACTCAAATCGAGTTGTTCCGCTGGCATTACCTCCTCCCTTGATTGTCAAAAAAGCCTTGTCAGCTTTAATACGAACCCTTACAGTTCGCTCAGGGTCTGTATTTAAAAAACCTTGTACAATCCTAACTTCTGAAGTAGCTGCAGTTTTATAAAAATCTGATTTCACTAAAAACTTACGTTCAATTTCTAAATGTTCCATGATTTGCGAGTTCTTTTAAGGTTTCAGAAGGAATCCGTTTTTCGCCGTAAGGGTTATTCGCCAGCCATATCATTGCCTGAGCAATGGTTTCGGGCAAAATAATCTTATACTTTTTAAGTGGCCCTATCATTAAAAAGTCTAAAGTGCCCATCAATACTTTAAAAAAAGCTTCTCCAGTTCTTTTTTCATTTCGATGCCCTCCTATTAAAGAAGGTTGAACAATGTGCGTTTTTTTAAGACCGACATTGATTACCGCCGCTTCCATTTCACCTTTGATTCTATTATAAAATAACGCACTAGATGCATCTGCACCCATAGCGGAAATAACGATAAAAGTGTTGATGTTTTGCCGCTTACATAGTTTTGCCGCGGAAAAAGGGATGCCGTAATCAATCTTCTTGTAAAGCTCTTGGTTGGGTGTTTTTACCTTCGTTGTACCGATACAGCAAAAAACCTCATCCCCATGAAATGCCTTTTCAAAGCTATCCAATTGAAGTAGGTCTCCTTTAATGACCTTTAATTTTGCGTGTGAAAAATCTATTTCACTTCTTGAAAATACAGTTATTTTTTGATAGCGTTCATCCTTTAGGAGCAAGTCTAAAACTATGGCACCTACAGCACCTGTTGCACCAAGAACTATTGCTTCTTTTTGTTTGCTATCCATCAAACTAAATATACCCTAAATTTGGATATGGATTTCAATTTTGCCTTACGAAAAATCATTCATGTTGATATGGACGCTTTTTACGCCTCTGTAGAGCAGCATGATAATCCTGAGCTTAAAGGTAAGCCCGTGGCTGTTGGCGGCGGATCCAAAAGAGGTGTGGTCTCTGCCGCTAGTTATGAGGCTCGAAAGTTTGGGGTACACAGCGCTATGAGTGGTTACATTGCAAAAAAAAATTGCCCTGATTTGATTTTTGTAAAACCCCGTTTTGACCGCTACAAAGAAATTTCACAGCAGGTTCGTAGTGTCTTTTATGAGTTTACCGACTTAGTTGAACCTTTATCCTTAGACGAAGCTTATTTAGATGTTACCGCAAATAAAAAAGGAAATCCCTCGGCGACACTTATCGCTAAAGAAATACGTAAAAAAATACTTGAAAAAACAGGGCTCACTGCATCCGCAGGCATCTCTATCAACAAATTTATTGCCAAGGTTGCCAGTGATTATAACAAACCTAACGGACAAAAAACAGTTAACCCTGAAGAGGTTATTCAGTTTCTTGAAGATTTGGACATAAGAAAATTCTACGGTGTTGGTAAAGTCACCGCAGAAAAAATGTACAGACTAGGTATTTTTACCGGTAAAGATTTAAAAACCAAATCGCCTGAATTTCTTCATGAGAATTTTGGCAAAGGCGGCAGCTACTATTATAACGTAGTGAGGGGAGTGCACTTAAGTGAAGTAAAACCACACCGTATTCCTAAATCAGTAGGGGCAGAACGCACTTTTAGTCAAAACCTTAGTAGCGAAATTTTTATGTTGGAGCGTTTAGAACATATTGCCGTTGAGTTGGAGCGTCGCTTACATAAATCTAAAATTGCCGGTAAAACCATTACCCTTAAAATCAAATATAGTGATTTTACGCTGCATACACGCAGTAAGACATTGCCCTACTTTATTGCGACCAAGGAATTGATTTTAGCAGCCGCTAAAGAGCTTTTGTACCAACAAGAACTTGAAAACTCAGTACGTTTGTTAGGCATCTCTTTGGCGAATTTGAATACCGATAAAAAGAAAAAGGAGAAAGATACCGAACCCGAGCAGTTATTGGTGCAATTAAAGTTTGAATTTTAAAAACCTTTCACAGATACGGAAAGGCTCCATATAATAACAGCAGAAAAAAAGATGCCCACGGCATTTGCCATAAACGCTTTTTTACGTTCAATTTTAAATAAATACGCGGCAATACTACCCGCATATACCCCAGTGCCTGGCAGTGGAATCATAACAAAAAGGGCTAAGCCAAAAAAACCAAATCTTTGAATCTTGTCCCCTGTTCCTACTTTTGCTCGTTTTGCCACCCAAACAGCAGCTTTTTTATAGGGCCGCCAGCGCACAAGAAATTTATTCACATAATCTAAAAAGAACATCATGATCGGAAAAACCAATAAATTGGCCAAAAAACAGGTGACAAAAATCAAATAACTATTTACCCCTTGAGAAATTCCGTAAGGAATCCCAACTTTAGATTCACCAAAAGGCGAAATACTCCAAAGAATGGCCGTTATTAAATCTAAAATCACGTCACTGAATTTTTTGCTAAACTACACTTGAAAAAACGCTTTATACCCCAATGAAACGCTAAAAATGCCTTAAAATTTTGATGCGTAATTCTACAACTCGTCGAAAAAAATAATTATTCCATAAATTTTACTCATTCTAACGGTAGACAGACCAGTCTTTTCTATATTTGAATATGCAAAAATCCAACATCAAAGAACATATTGTTACTATCGCCAGTGAACTGTTTTATTTCAATGGCTACAATGCTACCGGCATCAATGAAATTATAGCAAAAGCTGAAATTGCCAAGGCAACCTTGTATCACCATTTTAAATCTAAAGAGGCTATCTGTGTTGCTTATTTAGAAAAAAAACATTTGCAGTTTATTAGCGATTTAACTGTTTATGTCAACAACAAAGAAAAAGGAAGAAATCAACTTACGGCTATCTTTGACTATCTAAGAGATTCATACAGAGAAGGTGATTTTCATGGTTGTTGGGGCATCAAAACCTTAGGAGAACTCCCTCCAAATAATGTAGTGGTCACCACAGTTATTCAAAAACAAAAAAAGGAATTATTACTTTTCTTAGGAGGAATTGTTGGTGATAATCTGATGAATATTTCAAAAGCTGAAACTGAAAAGATATCTGGGGGACTCTATTTGTTATATGAAAGTGCCATAACGGAAAGCCATTTGCATAAAAATGATTGGCCCATACATCTTGC
>CAYGUO010000049.1:0-17519 GCA_964353095.1 uncultured Flavobacteriaceae bacterium
TCGCCGCTGACTGGCGAACCCCTCAGCGCAGCGGAATATCTTGAACTACAAGAAAAGGCGAAAAATTATGAGCTTGATTTTGTGAAAGAACATCCTGAAGCGTTAATCTCGGCTTTGATTATTGACAAAGCTGTTACTACTAAAGTGCTTCCAGTGCTTGAATTACAAGAACTTTTTAATACCCTAACCCCAGAAATTAAAGCTACAAGACCTGGTAAGCGAATTGCAAAACAATTAAAAGAGGCGAAGGCAACGGCCATAGGTTCTCCAGCTCCTCAATTTTCTGGTCCAACGCCAGATGGCAGTACGCTAGCCTTAAGTGATGTAAAGGGTAAACTGACCCTTGTAGACTTTTGGGCCGCTTGGTGTAAACCATGTAGAGCTGAAAACCCTAATATTGTGGCGGTTTATCAAAAATATAAGGACAAGGGAATGAATGTCATCGGGGTTTCTTTGGATAAAAAACAAGAAGATTGGTTAAGGGCTATTGAGGCAGATGGTTTAGAATGGAATCACATTAGCAACCTCCAGTATTTTCAAGATCCCATTGCACAACTCTACAAAGTAAATGCAATACCAGCAGCATTTTTGTTAGATGAAAATGGTGTGATTGTTGCCAAAAATTTAAGAGGCGCTGCCTTAGAAGAAAAAGTAGCAGAATTACTGAACTAAGAAAAGGTCAAAGTAAAAAAACCCTTAACCAAAATAACTTGGTTAAGGGTTTTTTGTTATTGTAAGTGGTTAAAATTTATTTTGAATATCCTCAAAATCGCCAAGTACTAAAGCAGAATCATCGCTATCAACACTTCCAAAAATATTCACTCTTGAAGTATTGCCAACAAATTCAATAGTTGCATTTTCTTCCAGAATCAAATCACCATAAATAGTAAGGTTACCCTCTACCCTTAAAGTAGCATTGGCACTCACCGTTAAATCTCTACGTCTATTATTTCTGGCAACAATAAAAGTGCCACGCATTTCAAAAAGTCCATCTTCGCCAATTTCAACAGCATTGTTAACGGTCCAAGTTCCGCATAACAACAACGAACCATCTACTTCAATACTTCTAAATCTTCTAGAACCGCTATAAGCAAATGTTTGGGTTTCAGTAACCCTTAGCGTGGAACTACCAAAATAAAGCGGGGTGTCGGCACATTTTGCAGCAAGGTCTTCAGAGGGTTTGTTCATTTTTATAATTTGAAGTCCTTCTCGACCAGAAGCTGCGAAAATATAATCTCCTTTTGATGCTACATAATTAATAGAACCATCCAACTCAATTACACCAACCGTATTAACTGAACCGTTGTCATCTTCAGATAAGCTTAAACCACCACCACCATTTGCCATTAAAATTGCGTTCTCGTTAAAGGCAGTTGCATTCGTGACTATATCACTTTCCGCTACATTTGATGGATTTGTGGTTATGGGAATATATTCTTGAAAAACACCAGAGCTAATATTATAAATACCTGCGCCGTTTCTACCTTCCGCAACAACAACCCTATCGCCCATTACATCAAGCGTTCTTTTGTCGGCTTCTCTAAAATCAGAATCTATCGGAATTTGAAAGGTCTCTTGTAAATCTGAGTTCAAAATTCGGACACCAACACTGGCATCAAGTACCAAGTAGTTCCCATCTTTCACCACAACAGAACGTAAATCTTCATAGGGCGCCTCATTCATGATTTCAAGACTATTTTTATCAAACTCGGTTACATAGCCATCCCTTCCTGTGGTTACGAATAAACTATTGCCCTGAATTAGAACATCATTAGCGTTAAAACCTTCTTGATACCTGTAAGCTAAATCACCCGTATTGAAACGCCCGTTATTTATCGCTACGCGAATAATAACAGAATTGGCTGTTGCCAAAACAGATTGTTCAGCATCCATACCTCCAACTATATACGCATAACCATTATCATAATAAATGGCATTTAAATCTTTATCAAAAGAATAGGCCCTACCTGTTAACAGCGGTGATGCTGGGTCGCTTATATCAACGACATCAACGGCTCCCTTATAATCTTGCCCTGCTGTATTGTATGAGATATAAGCATAATCACCCACTATATGGACATCTGTTGCCGTTAAGTTTTCAGCACCTTCAAATGATGGTGGAGCCACTTGTGCAACCAACGATAGCGGATAGTCACCTGCTTGCTCCTCTGCCATTCGTGCCCGTTTTCCAATACCAGCATTCTCTTCATAGATTTCGAGAACACCACTTTTATCGTACACTACACTATTAAGTAAAACGCTTGCGTTCACCTCTTCACCAAAACTGGCGGCCTCCTCTTCGAAGATAGTCGTAGTATCAGAACAGGAACTAATGATAACAGAAAGAATTACGGAATAAAGTAGAACTTTTTTCATGCGGGGCAGGTCTTTAATTCGTTTGGTTTTGGTTAAACGATGTAAAAACCTACATCTTATGTGAATAGTACTATAAATTCGATGAACTACACGTTTTCATTGAATTATTTTTAATAAATAAGAATATTCTTACAAAATATGATAATCTAAATTAGATTTTTCCCAATTTTTCAAGTACAAAAAGAATGATAATCGGCAGCGCTAGCAGAAAAACCATCAGCGTATCCGTAACCAGAAGGCCAGGACTAAATAAGAGGGTGACCACATATCCGCCAATGGCGCCACCAAAATGGGCAGTATGCCCTATATTTCCCACACGGCTTTTCATACCATAAATTGAATATAAGAGGTAGGCGATACCTAAAATATATGCTGGCAGGGGAATAGGGATGAACATTAACGCCAAACGCATATCAGGTTGTAGTAAAATGGCTGCATATAAAATTCCCGTAACAGCTCCACTTGCCCCGACAGCGCTGTAATACGGTTCATCTTTATGAAAAAATAGCGCTAATAGGCTTCCTGTTAAAAGACTTATTAGATATATGATTAAAAATTTAACAGGTCCGAACCATGTGATAACCACGTCAGCAAAAAAATAAAGGGTAAACATATTAAAGAACAGATGCGATATATCTACATGTAAAAACCCTGAAGTAATGGCACGTTCCTTTTGACCGGCCTTTATACCGCCTATGCTGAACTTGTAACGCTCAAAGAAATTTTGATCACTGAATCCTCTTAAAGAAACCAATACATTAGCAGCAATTATTGCAATTGTAGCTACGTGTAAATTGTACATAACACCCTAAATTTGGTTTCAAATATAGCTATATTTGCGCATACGTTTTTAACATGCAGCTGCTCGTTTATCTATTGGTTTATCCCATATTTTGGATTATTTCCCGCTTACCTTTTTCTATCATATATGTTATCTCTGATGGGGTCTATTATTTAATGTATTACGTCATTGGATATCGAAAAAAGGTGGTTAATCAAAACCTGCATCTAGCGTTTCCTAATAAGTCCGACAAAGAACTACTTCGCATTCAAAAGAAGTTTTATTCCCACATGTGCGATATTTTCTTAGAAATCATAAAAACCATGGGGATGAGCGTAGCACAAATGAACGAAAGGTTTAAGCTCACCAACGAACATGTGATTAATGAATATGCTGCGCAAAATAGGAGTACCGTGCTCTTGGCAGGGCACTATGCCAGTTGGGAGTGGTTATTGGCATTAAACACAAGGTTAAACCCTAAAGCTTTTGGCATCTACCAGAAAATTCAAAATAAATATTTTGAAAAACTTATTAAGCAGATTCGCGGAAGATTTGGGACCACCTTGATTCGAACCAGCGAATCAAGACAAATCATTTCTAATCTGGTCAAGAACAAAGAGAATTTTGTTTTGGGAATTGCAAGCGATCAATCGCCAATGCTAAATCGAACAAGACATTGGACAGAATTTATGGGTGTTAATGTACCTATTCATATTGGAGGAGAACTCATGTGCAAAGAACACGATCTAATTCCTATTTTTTTACAGGTTAAAAAAACCAAAAGAGGACATTATTCAGCGACATTCAAAGTGCTGACCGAAAACCCTAGGGATGTTCCGGATTACGAAATATCGGAAAGCTTTATGAAAGGACTTGAAGAATCTATTCATGAAGCCCCTGAATATTACTTTTGGACCCATAAACGTTGGAAACATCGCGGCAAGGAGCCTAAATAAGTAGGGTTCAATGTTTTTTTTGGTTTTTTGTGATGGCAATATTTAGTATATTCATTGCTTATAACAAAACTAAATGACCGACCTTAATATTGCACGTAAAACAATCCTTAAGCCCATTGTTGAAATTGCTAAAAAACTAGGTATCGCCCCTGATGCCTTAGAGCCTTACGGCAAATACAAAGCAAAGTTGCCCTTATCCTTGATTGATAAACAAAAGGCAGCCAAGTCAAACCTTATTTTAGTTTCCGCCATATCCCCTACTCCCGCTGGCGAAGGCAAAACCACAATGTCAATTGGGTTAACGGAAGGTTTAAACCGATTGGGGAAGAAAACTACCGTGGTGCTTCGCGAACCATCTTTAGGGCCCGTTTTCGGTATTAAGGGAGGTGCTACCGGTGGTGGATATTCCCAAGTACTCCCTATGGAGGATATCAACCTTCATTTTACCGGTGATTTTGCAGCAATAGAAAAGGCGCACAATTTGTTATCCGCCTTAATTGACAATAATATTCAGAGTAAAACCAACACCTTGAATTTAGACCCAAGAACCATATCATGGAAACGGGTGATAGATATGAACGATCGTTCACTTCGTCAAATAATTGTCGGCTTGGGAGGAACGGGTTCTGGTATTCCTAGGGAAACAGGCTTTGATATTACCGCAGCTTCAGAAATCATGGCCATTTTGTGTTTGGCAGAAGATCTAATGGATTTAAAAAAGCGATTGGGCTCCATTTTTATTGGCTATACCTTTGACAAAACACCGATATATGCGCGCGACCTAAAAGCAGAGGGGGCGATGACCGCCTTGTTGAAAGATGCGATACAGCCCAACATTGTGCAAACCATGGAAGGGAATCCAGCAATTATTCATGGCGGACCATTTGCTAACATAGCGCAAGGGACAAATTCAGTTATTGCCACTAGAATGGGGATGACTTTTTCGGATTATGTGGTAACCGAAGCAGGTTTTGGTTTTGATTTAGGTGCGGAAAAATTCTTTGATATCAAGTGCCAAAGTGCAGGACTATATCCAAAAGCCGTTGTTTTAACAACTACTATTCGTGCGCTAAAATACCATGGCGGTGCTGGGTTGAACGATTTAAAGACTACTGATACGGAAGCTTTACTAAAAGGAATTCCGAACTTAGAAAAGCATGTTGAAAATATTAAACAGTTTAATGTTACCCCAGTAATCGCAATCAATAAGTTTTTAACGGATGCTGATGAGGAAATAGCCATTATTAAGGCCACTGCGAAAAAATTAGGCGTAGCCGTTGCTATTGCGAATGTTTGGGAGAAAGGTGGTGAAGGAGCAGAAGACCTAGCAAGAAAGGTTATCGAAATTGCTGAAAATGCTACTGAGAAGTTTACTCCAATGTACAATTGGAAATCTCCTGTTAAAGAAAAAATAGAAACAATTGCCACCAAAATTTATGGGGCCAAGCATGTAGACTATTCTTCACAAGCCTTAAGAGATCTAAAGAAAATATCCGATTTGGGTTTAAACGATTTGGCTATCTGTATCGCTAAGACTCAGAAATCACTTTCTGATAATCCTAAACTACTGGGACGGCCAAAAGATTTTATCATTACGGTAAGAGAAATTGAAATCGCCGCCGGTGCGGGTTTTTTAGTTCCCATTACGGGTAATATTATGCGTATGCCCGGCTTACCGGCACATCCCGCATCAGAAAATATTGATATTGATGAAAATGGGGAAATCAGTGGATTGTTTTAGGTAGTTACGCTTTGTTTTTTGTCATGCTGAGGTACGAAGTATCTCCAAATGAGTGTAAATTGTATTGGAACCCTAACTAGTATTAGATTCCAGCCACCTCTTTAATTTCACCTATAATCCTATCTGCCAAGGCGTCTGCTTCTTGTTGACTTTTTGCCTCGGTATAAATACGAATAATAGGCTCCGTATTTGATTTGCGTAAATGCACCCAATTCTCGGCAAAATCTATTTTAACGCCATCAATAGTAGAAATATCCTCATCGGCATATTTTTTTGCCATAGCAACTAAAATTCCATCAACATCTAAACCAGGTGTCAATTGAATTTTCTTTTTGCTCATAAAATAACTCGGATAGCTCGCCCTTAATTCAGCAACGGTCCCTCCTTTTTCAGCCATGAGCATTAAAAATAAAGCAGTGCCAACGAGTGAATCGCGACCATAATGGCTTTCAGGATAAATGATACCTCCGTTACCTTCTCCACCAATAACGGCATTATTGGCTTTCATTTTGGTTACGACATTCACTTCACCAACAGCAGCCGCTTTATAGGTGCCGCCATGTTTTTCAGTAATATCCCTTAACGCTCTTGAGGAAGATAAGTTTGAAACGGTGTTTCCTTTGGTCTTTCCCAATACATAATCCGCACAGGCTACCAAGGTATATTCTTCACCAAACATTTCACCATCATCACTGATGAAAGCCAAACGATCAACATCTGGATCTACCACAATTCCAAAATCAGCTTTTTCTTTCACTACCAATTCACAGATATCACCTAAATGCTCTTTTAACGGCTCTGGGTTGTGTGGAAAATGTCCCGTTGGGTCACAATATAATTCCACTACTTCAACACCTAATTCCTTTAACAACTTTGGAATCGCAATTCCGCCAGTAGAATTTACACCATCAACCACAACCTTAAACTTTTTAGCCCGAATCACATCTGCATCTACCAATGATAAATCCAATACTTCGTCAATATGGATATCGATATAGGAATCATTTTTTAAAATACTACCCAAATCATCCACCTCGGCAAAATCAAAATCTTCCTTTTCAGCAAGTTCTAAAATAAGGGCTCCTTGGGCAGCATCTAAAAACTCCCCTTTTTCATTTAATAATTTTAAGGCATTCCATTGTTTAGGGTTGTGACTGGCAGTTAAAATAATTCCTCCATCCGCTTTTTCCAAAGGAACGGCAATTTCAACCGTTGGCGTTGTAGAAAGGCCTAGGTCGATAACATCAATACCTAAACCAACCAAGGTAGAAACTACTAAGTTTTGAATCATTTCACCAGATAAACGTGCATCACGGCCAATAACTACTTTCAATTTATCCTTTCCTGCATAGCCTTTTAACCAGGTACCGTAAGAGGCTGCAAACTTAACAGCATCAATAGGTGTTAGATTGTCGCCGGTGTTACCGCCAATAGTTCCTCTTATTCCTGAAATAGATTTGATTAAGGTCATAGTGTTTAAAAGTTTTTGCAAATATAAATTGATGATTATTATTACGTGTAGCTTATTTGTAAATTCAACCAATGAATTTTTTGGCCCATATCTATCTTTCCTTTGATAATCCTGAAATTACGTTGGGTAATTTTATTGCCGATCACATCATGGGAAATAAATACAAACACCTACCTAATACCGTTCAAAAAGGCATTTTATTGCATCGAGAGATTGATACTTTTACAGATACCCATCCTATTCCGAAAATAAGCAGTAAGCGCTTACATAAGAATTACAGCCATTACAGCAGGGTTATTGTAGATATTTTCTACGACCATTTTTTAGCAAAAAACTGGACGACCTATTCGGAAGTTCCTTTGGAAAGCTATGTAGAATCGTTTTATGACCTTTTAGAAAATAATTTTGATATTTTACCTTTGGGCACCCAACGTATGATGCCTTACATGATTACCGATAATTGGTTATACAACTATGCTAACCTAAAAGGTATTTCAAGGGTTTTAGAAGGTATGAACAGGCGCACAAAAAACAAATCTAAAATGAACTTTGCTATTTTAGATTTAGAAGAACATTATACCGATTTTGAAGCTGAGTTTACTGCTTTTTTTGAAGAATTGATTACCTTTTCCAAACATAAATACAACTCCCTATGCGAAAATTAATACTGCTTTTATTTTTAGTTTCTTTTGTTAATTGTAGAAAAGCCCCTGTTTTACCTACGGGTGAAATAGCAGATAGTGCCATGGTGGTTTCAGCGCGAGAAGAAGCTTCAAAAATTGGTGTTGCCATAATGCAAAAAGGTGGTAATGCTTTTGATGCCATGGTGGCAACAGAAATGGCTTTGGCAGTAGCCTATCCTTTTGCGGGAAACCTAGGTGGTGGTGGTTTTATGGTCTACAGAAAGGCTGATGGGGATATTGGTGGATTGGATTATCGTGAAAAAGCACCCTTAGCTGCACATCGTGACATGTATTTAGATTCGCTGGGCGAGGTCATTCCAAATATGAGTACTGTTGGGGCAACTGCTGCAGGTGTGCCCGGCACCGTTGCTGGTATTATTGAGGTACATCAAAAATATGGTTCATTGACCTTAAAAGAAATTTTAGAACCCGTGATTGCCTTAGCCAATAAAGGGGTCATCGTTACTGAAAAACAAGAAAAAAGATTAGCAAGTTATAAAGAACGTTTTATTGAGGTAAACGGCGATAGCACCAAATTCGCTCAGGGTTTTGTAGCTGGCGATACCATCAAATACCCAGAATTGGCGAAAACGTTGACCAGAATAATGCAAGAAGGTCGTGATGGGTTTTACAAAGGGCAAATCGCTCAAAAATTAGCTTCATTTATTCAAGAAAATGGAGGTTTTATCACAGAGGAAGATTTGGAAAAATATGAAGCCAAATGGCGTTATCCGGTAACTTTTAACTACAAAGACCTTAGAATTATATCCATGAGCCCACCAAGTAGTGGTGGCGTTACCATGAACCAGATGTTTAAAATGATGGAGCCTTATGATTTGGCTTCTTTTGGTCACAATTCTGAGAAAACGATACAATTATTTACTGAGGCGGCACGGCGGGCCTACGCTGATAGAAACTATTTTCTTGGTGACCCTGATTTTACTGATATTCCGTTGGACATTATATTGACCGATGAGTATATAGCGCAACGTATGGAGGGTTTTTCTTTTGAGAAAGCTACACCTTCCTCAGAAGTGAGCCGCGGAGAAGTAGAAATTGTAGAAAGTATGGAAACGACCCACTACTCTATTGTTGATAGCGAGGGTAATGCCATTTCGGCAACCACAACGCTGAACGGTGGTTATGGATCTAAGCTTTACTCGGAAGAATTAGGAATATTTTTAAATAATGAGATGGATGATTTTAGTTCTAAAATGGGAGTGCCCAATATGTTCGGATTAATTGGTGCAGAAGCCAATAGTATTGAACCTGAAAAACGAATGTTAAGTTCTATGACGCCTACTATTGTGGAACGTGATGGTAAATTATGGCTGGTTGTAGGTACACCTGGTGGTTCAACTATTATTACTGCAGTCGCACAAACTATTTTAAATACCTATGAATTCAACTTAAGCATGCAAGAAGCAGTAAATGCACCGCGTTTTCACCACCAGTGGCTACCGGACCTTATCATGTTTGAAGAAGAAGGTTTTTCACCTGAACTGAAGGAGAACTTGAAAAGCAAAGGATATCATATTTTAGAGGGCAGAACCAGAATTATTGGTAAAGTTGATGCCATAAAAGTATTGCCCGATGGACGATTGGAAGGTGGAGCAGATAAGCGTGGTGATGATAAGGCCTTAGGATTTTAAATAAAATCAAATGACTGCGAAGGGAAAAAATAGTTGGGACAGAGAAAAATAAAGTCTAAATATTTGAGGAATGTTTTTGACTTTTTCACCATTCCCAACTTGCTCTTTTTAAAGATAATCAGCAGCAAGAGACCTTGGTCAAATTAAAACTATTTGAGCTAGCATTTTGGTTTGGCTTTTACCAAAAGGTGAAGCAAGTATTTGCCATAGCCATAAAAACACAATGATTTCCATGAAAAAAATTTTAAAGATTACGGGGCTTATCCTCCTTACTATTATAGTAGTGCTTGCTGTTTTTGCTTGGATAAAGAGTGAGCCACTGCCCGCGGGTAAATCAGGAGTAGAAGCAGATATTTTAGCAAAAAAGATGCTCACCGCGCTCAATTATGAAACCTATAAGAATACGCGTTTTTTAGAATGGCAATTTAGAGCAAACGCTAATCAATACAAATGGGACAGGCAATTGGGAATTTGTATGGTAAAATGGAAGGACTATGAGGTTAGCCTTAATCTAGCGAATAGTCCTAAAAGTAAGGTGGTCAAAAATGGACAACCACTACCTAGCGAAGAAAATCAAGAACTGATTGAAAAGGCTTTGGACATGTTCTACAACGATTCTTTTTGGTTGGTCGCTCCCTACAAGGTTTTTGATAAGGGTACCACAAGAAGTATTGTTGATTTGGAAGATGGTACAGAAGGGCTTTTAGTAACGTATACAACAGGCGGGAGTACCCCTGGCGATAGTTATTTATGGCAATTAAATCCGAACGGATTTCCCAATAGTTTTAAAATGTGGGTCAACGTAATACCTATTGGCGGACTTGAAGCCAGTTGGGATGATTGGTTGGTTGCCGAAAGTGGTGCTTTTCTGCCTAAAACTCATGAATTTGGCCCTATTACTTTTAGTATGGGCGAATTGAGAGGGTATTGAATAAATGCCTACTTTAATTCATAATAATTTTATTAGATGATGTATTTAAACCAACGTACTCGTATTCCCAATTTTTTATTAGGTGCACTAGTTATTTTTGTCAGTGCTTGCGCAACAAAAAACGAGCAAACAGTTCCAAGGGTTTCAGATTTTAATCAAAGAAAAGCAGTAATAGCAACTCTAGATTCCTTACCAAGTTCAAAAACTTATCTATCCGTATATTCCCAGATTTACAGCTATTCTGAAAAAACAACATTTGATTTAACCGCAACAGTAAGCTTACGAAACACTAGTGAGAAAGACAGTATTTATGTGTTTTCTGCCCGATATTATGATACCAAAGGCAATTCTTTGAACAATTATATTACCGAACCAATCTATGTCAAACCCTTAGAAACTATTCATATCATCATTGAAGAAACGGATAAGCAAGGTGGAGCGGGCGCAAATTTTATTTTTGATTGGAAGGCAAAGCCAACTGCCCCTTCACCGCTTTTTGAAGCAGTTATGATTTCAACTTCAGGTTCTCAGGGAATCTCATTCACCACAACAGGAAAACTGATTCAATAATGCAAGAGATTTTTGCTACCATATTATTCCTTATCGCCGTTATAGATCCATTAGGAACAGTGCCTGTATATTTAGAGGCAACTAAGAATTTTGACGCTATCCATAAAAATAAAATTGCCATTAGGGCATCAGGAGTGGCTTTTTTGATATTACTCTTTTTTATCATTATTGGCCAATTAATTTTAGAAGGAATGAAAGTTTCGTTAGATGCTTTTCAAATTTCAGGGGGTGTTATACTTTTTCTATTTGCACTAACCATGATTTTTGGGGAAGGTAAACCAGAAAATGAAAAACACCGCATTACCGATTATAAGCATGTGACCATTTTTCCTATTGCTATTCCATCAATTGCTTCACCTGGAGCCATCATGGCGGTAGTATTAATGACAGATAATCACGTGTATACGATTCAAGAACAAATGGTAACCACAATATTGGTTCTTGTTGTTGTAGCTCTAACTGCGCTACTTCTATTGGCGGCTAGTAGCGTTCAAAAAAGAATTGGAATTTACGGGATTACCGTAATAAGCAAGGTGATGGGCCTCATATTGGCTGCGTATGCAGTACAAAGTATCATAAGTGGTTTAAAAGACTTTTTTCTTTTATCATCTTAGTCAATAATACGAACTACATGATAATAGTAAAAACAAAAAGATTAGTATTGAAAGAACTTGCTGACGTGGACGCCCCTTTTATATACCAACTCATGAATACCCCAAAATGGTTGGAATTTATTGGAGATAGGGGTATCAAAAATGAAGTGGACGCAACCCAATATATAACCACCAGCATTCGCACTTCCTACGTCCAAAAAGGTTTTGGTTCTTACAAAATATGCCTAAAGGAAACAAACACCCCAATTGGCATGTGTGGACTATTACAAAGAGATTACTTGGGCTTTCCAGATTTGGGCTTTTCCATATTACCGCAATATGAGCGAAAAGGTTATATCTTAGAAGCATCACAGGCAGTACTAACTTATGCAAAAAATACTTTATACATGAAAACCATTCTTGCCATTACCAAACCAGAAAACGTAGCATCTTTAGGGGTTTTAATGAAGTTGGGTTTTAAAAAGTACAGTACCGTGCAACCGGGCGAAGCAAAAGAACTGCTTTTAACCCTTCGGAAAAACCTATAATTCCGTTAAACCAAATTCACTTAAAACCACCTCCCATTCTTGGGTCTCGGTGATTTCTAAAATTCGTTGCGAAATAGCCTGTTCTAAAGTCACCGAATCCTTTTTAATTCCGAAGGCATAAAATTGCACATCAAATTTAATGGGGAGCAATTCCAATTCGTTCAAAGAAGAATCTTTTCGTATACGATATCGCAAAATAGGTTCATCATAGATAAAGGCATCTATTTTATGTTTTTTTAAATCTTGTAAACCAGGTACCACGCCTTTATAGAGCGATACCTCCCTAAAAAAATGACTCTTCAAAAACGAAGCAGCTTCTGAACTTTTAACCGTACCCACAGGGCGTTTTTTAAAAGAACTAAAGTCCTCATCACTATTCTCCAATTGATTGACCGTCAAACTGGAAGCAATACTTGCTGTTAAGCCAGAAACAAACAATAAGCCACTTAGCATTAAGCCCATGGCCGCTATCTTCCCCAATTTTGTTTTTGGGGCCTTATCGCCATAACCAACTGTTGAAATGGTAACCATTGACCACCATAGACCATCCCAAACCCCTTTAAAACCAGGACGAAAATGTTCAGGATTCCCTTTATGCTCCGCTAACCAAGTAAGGCACCCAAAAAACAATAGAATGATTAACAATACTAAAAATCCCCTTAGAAAGTTGATATGAAAAAAGGCTTCGATAAAGCTTTTAATACGCTGTATGGAAGACTGCTTGGCCACGGCAATAGTAGAATGGGAAGCAAAAAAAGAATGAGTAAATTCCATTTCTTTACTTCTATCCCCAGTAATGGTTAACGGATTGATACTAACATCAATGTTTCCTTGTTTAAGTGAATCCAACATGTTCGCAAAATCCAATTGTACCAACTCATAATCCAGTTCTAAATCGGTGGCAACTTTCTTCCATAGCCATACATTAATGCCTTCTAACAAGCCATCTTCTTGAATAATAAATGGTGGTGCTGTTGTATACCCAACTCTTAGGGTATCTGTAGTAATTTGAGAAAAATGTTGTTGAACGCTAAAAAGGAGAATTACGAATGGTAAAAATCTGGACATTTCAAAAAGCGGCTTGGTTGAATCACTAAAGATAGGGCATCACCATCAATTTTTAACCTGCCCTACTTGCCTTTTTAATTCATCCATTGAAGCTTGTAGTTGTCGCAACAATCCTGTTTCTGTAGTGGCATCTACGTTAAAGGTCAATTTACTACTCACTTCCCAAATTTCTTGAACTTGAAAAGGCTTTATATCATACGGCGGATACGTTTCATTCAAGGAAACCAACGTAATATTATTAGAATTTGGTCGTTTTTCAATTTTCTTGACCATTACGGAATCTTGCAATACCACCACGTACATTTTATTGGAACTTACATGGTCTATATGCTCAATGGCGCGTGCCAAAACCCATTCTCCGGGATGCAAATTGGGCAACATACTATCACCTTCTACCTGAAAACCACGATAGGTCGCGTTCCTAAATTCGGGAATAGGCATATCAAAAGCTGGCAGTTGTTGATACCAACTAGTGTCAGCAATATTTTGAGGGTATCCGGCGGCGGCTTTTGCATTCACCAGCACCATATTGTCTTTGTCCGCACTATCAACCGTAACCACTTTCGGAATCACACTGGTATGCGAAGTTTCCAAGTGCTTCGCTTCATTCTCGCCAAACAGCCATAAGGGATTAATTTTAAACTGCCGCAGCAATTCTGTGACTACTTTCCCAGAAAGTTTGGTTCTACCCCGTTCAATATCTGCTGTGGTACTGGAAACTCCCAAAAGCTCAGCAAACTCAGCTTGTGTATAGCCTAAGTCCCTTCTTATTTCTATAAATCGCTTTAAAGTGAGTTCATTTTCCATATTCAAATATAGTTAATTTGGAATATATCCAAAAATAAATATGGATTATTTCCATTATTTGGATTATTTCCATATTTTTGATTGGAATATATCCATATTATGAATTTCGAACGAATTAAAGAAAAACTCAATATCCTCGCAGACGCTGCCAAATACGACGTTTCTTGTTCCAGTAGTGGCAGTAAGCGAACAAACAATAACAAGGGTTTGGGCGATAGTTCTGGTATGGGAATTTGCCACAGTTATACGGAAGATGGCCGTTGTGTTTCCCTTTTAAAGATATTATTGACCAACCACTGCATTTTTGATTGTGCTTATTGTGTTACCCGTAAAAGCAATGATATAAAACGCGCTGCTTTCAAAATTCAAGAAGTGGTGGACCTGACCATTAACTTTTACCGCAGAAATTATATTGAAGGCCTTTTCTTAAGCTCCGGCATTTTTAAGAGTCCTGATTATACCATGGAACGTTTGATTGCAGTCGCTAGAAAACTTAGGGAAGAAGAGAACTTTAATGGGTATATTCATTTAAAGTCCATTCCTGGGGCAAGTGATGAATTGATGTATGAGGCCGGATTGTATGCAGACCGTTTATCGGTCAATATAGAAGTCCCCACCATATCTGGCCTTAAATTATTGGCACCTGACAAAAAGCATGAAGATTTCACCAAGCCCATGCTTAAAGTCAAAAATGAATTGTTACGCTACAAAAGTGAGCGTAAACTTCTTAAAAGCACCCCTAAATACGCACCTGCTGGGCAAAGCACACAAATGATCATTGGTGCGACTGGCGAAAGTGATAAAGACATCATGTTTTCTGCAACGCATTATTATAAAAATTATAATATGAAACGGGTTTATTATTCTGGTTATATACCTGTAGCCGAAGATAGCCGCCTACCGGCAATTGGTTCGCAAGTGCCCATGTTGCGTGAGAATCGTTTGTATCAAACTGACTGGCTATTACGATTTTACGGTTTTGCCGTGAATGAAATTGTAAATGACACGCATCCTAATTTAGCTATTGATATTGACCCAAAACTCTCATGGGCCTTACGGAACATGCAGTATTTTCCGGTTGATGTGAATATAGCGGACAAACGCATGCTGGCCAGAATACCAGGTCTTGGAATGCGCTCTGTACATAAAATCATCAATGCCCGTAGGTTTCGAAAACTGAACTGGGACCACCTCAAAAAAATTGGAGTGGCCCTCAACCGTGCCAAATATTTTATGGTGTGCGATTCGAGCCATTGGCAGCGCCAAGATTTAGATACGGATAGAATAAAGGGAATGATTCTAAAAACATCATCCGGTAAGTTTAGGAATCAATATAGCAGTCAATTGTCATTATTTAATTAAGGTCATAACGATCACAGTAAAGTAAACAACCTCGGGGCAAGCCCGTGAGGCAACAAAAGCAGAACTATGAACACCATTCCAACTCAAAAAAACCCAGACCTGTTAGAGCGTAGCCGTGATACTGTTTTAAATTACGGTTATGACCTCATTGTATTTAAAAGCAAAGCAAAAAAATATGTTGCTATTTTAAAAAGTCAACTTAGCTCCTACTATTTCTAAAGCATACATCCATGAAAAATTCAAAAACCCTAATTTACGATGGCAGTTTTAACGGCTTTCTTACGGCAGTCTTTATTGCTTTTGAAGAAAAGCTAGATGTCGCTGATATTCAAAAGAATGGCCAAGGCCAAAACGGACTGTTTTCGGAAACGGAAACCATTTTCACCAACGTAGATAAGGCCAAACGGGTATGGAACGGTGTTCGCGGCAAAAGTTACAATGCCATTACCAATATCTACTTTGCCTTTTTAAGCGAAGCAGAAGGTATTGAGCCCATGTTGTTCAGTTACATTCAAAAATTGATGGCCACTGCCACCAAAAAGCAAGTGGACTTTTCTGATGACACCATATTGTATATTTCACAATTGGCCAAGAAAGTAAGTTGTGAAAAACACCGCATGGAAGCTTTTGTGCGCTTTCAATTGACAAAAGACGAAATTTATTTCGCCAATATTGAACCTGATTTTGATGTGCTTCCCTTAATCTCTAAACACTTTCGCAATCGCTATGCAGACCAGCAATGGCTCATTTATGATGTAAAACGTAAATACGGTATCTTTTATAATCTTGACCGTGTAGAACTCATTTCACTAGACTTATCCCAAATTCATTTTAATCGTACGGGTAAAAGCAAAACCTTTACGGACAAGGAATACGAATACCAAGAGCTGTGGAACAATTACTTTCAAAGTACCAATATCAAATCACGCATCAATAGAAAGTTGCATACGCAACATGTACCAAAGCGGTATTGGAAGTATTTATCAGAAAAGAAAGAGGCCGTATAGTTGTTGAAAACTTTTAGACAAGCACCAAGAATATGGGTTGAATTTAAAATTCAAATCCTCGAACTTCGTTATCAACTGCTAAAAAGAACCTGTGCTGAGCTTGTCGAAGTATTAAAACTCTTTTTAGCTAAGCGTTACCCAACATTTGAAAAAAAATAATTGAAATTAAAGATATTATACATACTAACTATATTCTTTTCTACAAGTTGCTCAATTCATGGAACTTACGAAGATAAGAGGAACGATGGATATGCGGCTAGCTGGATAAAAATCAAACCTGATGGTACTTTCGAGTATATAAATTGGGGGCATATGGCGGGTTATGGTTATACTAAGGGTTCATGGACTGCCAATCAAAATATCATATATTTAAATGAATTAGAACCTAAGTTACCTACAACAAACGAGTTGATAGAAATTCACGATGGCAAAAGAACCATCAATATAAAAAATGTCAATGGGGAAGATTAACTGCCAAATCATTTAAGAATCAATAACAGTTTGGAAACAATAATCATAGACTGGGATGGAACATATGTTTATGAAAGTAATCAAAGTATAGATAGTCTAAAAATTTATGAAGAACTTAGTCTACTTTCTAATGCCCCAAAAGAACCAGGCCAACTATTAGGTTCTTTCGTTACGACATGTAGTGACTGCTCGTATGAAATTAGAATAGACTGGAAAAATGTTGTTTTTAAAAGCATATTTAATCTAGATACTTTGTGGAAAAGTAAAAATAATAAACTTTACAAATTGAATTCAAATAGAACTGTAAACAATAAAAATCGAAGAATCATCTATAAAAAAATTGATAGCTTTAATGTAAGAGAACCCTATATTAATTTATTTGAAAAAATGAAAAGTGCGTATTAAAAACGTTGGGTAACAAAACTATAAACAATACGGGCTTTAGGGTAAAACCGAAAGGTCTGTGTATACCTGCCTGCCGGCAGGCAGGGTTATAATGTCG
>CAYGUO010000050.1:0-17441 GCA_964353095.1 uncultured Flavobacteriaceae bacterium
TGAATGATTCATAAATAAGTCGAATTTGTGTCAACTTATTTTAGGACGGGACATACTAAATAAAAAAGCCTTTCTTATTAAAGAAAGGCTTTTTTTTGCGCGGTATTAAACGTATATTATCATCCAATAATTTGGTTTTTGTTATGAGTAATATTCTTTTTGCAGCGGCTGAAAACGATGCAATCGCAAACTGTAAGGCAGGTGGTATGGGTGATGTTGTGCGTGATGTGCCCAGGCAAATAGCAGAGCGAGGAGATACCGCACATATTGTTGTGCCTTCTTATGGGAGACTTCATCAGAATGGTGAACTTAAAAGTCAGCTTAATTTTGAGCTTAGGGGCCTTGAGTATACTGCTCAAATATATCAGGTAAAGCCTAAAAAAGAATTTGATAACATTCATCATTATGTCATTCATCATCCTGAAATTGAGGCAGGTGGTATTGCCCATATCTACCATGATGATCCGGAGGAGCCTTTTTTTACGGATGCTATTAAATATTTCGTTTTTTGTACTGCCGTGGCTGAGGCAATTAAAAATGAGGTATTTGGAGATTTGAACGTTGTACATCTTCACGATTGGCATTCGAGTTTAATCCTTTTTTTAAGGGAGTATCATTTAGAATATGAGAGCCTTAATAAAATCAAGTTTGTATATAGCATACATAATTTAGCAATTCAAGGTATTCGCCCTTTTGATAACAACTATTCTTCTTTAAGAAATTGGTTTCCCAACATTCGTTATGACGAAGAAAGGTTATTGGACCATCGCTATCCTGATTGTATTAATTTAATGGCTGTAGGTATCCGTTTTGCGGATGCGGTACATACGGTTTCGCCCTCATATAAAGCTGATGTTATGAAGCCCAGTTCCCCGCCGGAGTTTATTGGTGGTGAAGGTCTGGAGAAAGATTTACAACAGGCAAATAAGGAAGGAAGGCTGTTTGGTATATTGAATGGATGTAACTACAACAATATTAATGTCGAAGAGAAGGGTCAAATATACCGTAACACGGTAAAGGCATTGTTTAGGTGGTTACAGCAAGAATCCAAAAAGTACAAATCGGATTTTTTAGCCCATACCGGTGAAAAAGTAATGAATTATGTAGGAAACAGGCCAAAATTTATTGTTTCTAGCGTTGCGAGGCTTACAGAACAAAAATTCTATTTTTTTAAGCGATCTCCAGAAGCTTTTGTTGAAATTTTAAAGAAGTTGGAAAAGGTAGATGGTATTTTTATGCTGTTGGGCACAGGTGCTCCCGAATACGAAGACCTCTTTCGTGATATGAGTTATAAGTACAAAAATTTCATATTTACCAACGGTCAATCGGAAAGCCTCATTGACTCTATTTATCTGGAATCTGACCTTTATTTTATGCCCAGTTTATTTGAACCTTGCGGTATTAGTCAAATGTTGTCCATGCGAAATGGAAATCCTTGTTTGGTGCATCATACGGGCGGTTTAAAAGATACGGTCAAACATTTGAAAACAGGGTTTGGTTTTGATGGTCAAACGTATGATGAGAAAATATCAAATATGCTGACTACTTTTGATTTAGCTCTTGATATTTTCGAAAATGATAAGCCTGCTTGGGCAAAAATACAGGCCAATGCAAAAAAGGCTCGCTTTACTTGGAAGAAATCTGTCGATGCATATTATGATAAACTGTATAAGTTGTAATTTATATTCAAGGCTTGTTTCTCATTGTTAAGAATAATCCAATTTTTACGCCTGTAATTGTTAATAGCTTCCATTTTTCGTAAATTTACTTTCTATCTAAATATATATACATACGTACATGTCAAAAACTGCTACTCTTGAATTTGAAGGTAAAAAATATGAGTTTCCCGTAATAAAGGGAACGGAAAATGAACTGGCAATTGATATCAAAACGCTTCGTGCTGCAACTGGTATTGTAACGATAGACCCAGGGTATAAAAACACCGGTTCTTGTGAGAGTGCAATTACATTTCTAGATGGTGAAAAAGGAATTCTTCGTTACCGAGGATATTCTATTGAAGAGTTGGCTGAAAAGGCCGATTTTTTAGAAGTGGCGTATTTATTGATTTTTGGAGAATTACCGAACAAAGAAGAGCTGGATGCTTTCCATAATGACATTAAAGAAGAATCTCAGGTAGATGAAGAGATGAAGAAAATCTTGGATGGTTTTCCTAAGTCTGCTCACCCAATGGGCGTATTATCTTCTCTAACCAGTGCATTAGTGGCATTTAATCCAGCTTCTGTAGATGTTTCTTCGGAAAAAGCAATGTATCGTTCCATAGTCAGAATATTGGCTAAATTTCCGGTTTTGGTGGCTTGGGCACAACGGAAGAAGAAAGGGCTCCCCTTGGATTATGGTGATGACACTTTAGGTTACGTGGAGAATATTCACAAAATGATGTTCAAAAAACCAAATCAAGAGTATCAAAAAAATCCAATTGTCATTGAAGCACTTGACAAACTTTTAATATTGCACGCGGATCATGAACAAAATTGTTCCACTTCTACGGTGAGAATTGTAGGTTCTTCCCACGCTGGCTTGTTCGCATCGTTATCGGCAGGTATCTCAGCTTTATGGGGGCCGTTGCATGGTGGGGCCAACCAAGCAGTACTAGAGATGTTGGAAGCAATAGAGGCTGACGGGGGTGACACTAAAAAATATATGGCTAAGGCAAAAGATAAAAATGATCCATTTCGTTTAATGGGCTTTGGACATCGCGTGTATAAGAATTTTGATCCTAGAGCAAAAATCATTAAAAAATCTGCCGATGAGGTATTGGCTAGTTTAGGTATTGAAGACCCTATTTTAGAAATTGCCAAGGGCCTAGAAAAAGAAGCCCTTGAAGACGACTATTTTGTACAACGAAAATTATATCCCAATGTAGATTTCTATTCGGGAATCATCTATAGGGCCTTAGGTATACCAACAGAAATGTTTACGGTAATGTTCGCTCTAGGAAGGTTGCCAGGTTGGATAGCACAATGGAGAGAAATGAGATTAAATGGGGAACCGATTGGTCGCCCAAGACAAATATATACAGGAGAAAATCTGCGCTCTTTTGTCGAAGTTGGCAAAAGGTAGATTGCTACCTTCATAAAAACAAAAAGCTCTTTTATTTTTTAAAAGGGCTTTTTTTTGGTTTAAACAGTATTTTAAAAATTAAACAATGCTTCAACTACATATAAAAGATGAAACAGCAAAACTGAAAGCTGTTGTCCTGGGCACCGCCGAAAGTTGCGGGCCCACTCCAAAACCAGATGAGGCCTATGATCCAAAATCATTAGCGCATATATTAGCGGGTACATACCCCGTAGAAGCGGATATGGTAAAGGAAATGGATGCTTTTGCCAAGGTGTTCAAAAAATATGATGTTCAAGTATTTAGACCGGCTGTTTTACAAGATTGTAATCAAATATTTTCTAGGGATATTACTTTTGTTATTGGTGATAAGTTAATCCATGCCAATATCTTACCAGATCGTGAAAAAGAATTTCAAGCTATAAAACATGTAATTGACCAAATTGATCCTAAAAAAATCATCTACCCGCCAGAAGAGGTGCATATTGAGGGCGGTGATGTAATGCCTTGGAACGATTATATTTTTGTGGGTACATACACTGCCGATGACTATCCTGATTATATTACTGCGCGCACAAATAAAGCTGCGGTCGATTTTTTGGCAGCTCAATTTCCAAATAAAACGGTGAAATCTTTTGAATTACGAAAATCAAACACGAACGCTAAAGAAAATGCGCTGCATCTAGACTGCTGTTTTCAGCCAATTGGCCATGATAAAGCAATTCTACATAAAAATGGATTTTTGGTAGAAGAAGAATACGAATGGCTTGTTGCTTATTTTGGAAAAGAAAATATTTTTGAAATCACGGCGGACGAAATGTATCAAATGTTCAGCAATGTTTTTTCAATTTCTCCAGAGGTTATCGTATCGGAGCAAAATTTTACCAGACTAAACAATTGGTTGCGGGAACACGGATTTACGGTTGAAGAAATTCCATATGCTGAAATAGCAAAACAAGAAGGCTTACTGCGCTGTAGCACTTTACCTTTAATTAGGGCAAATAATTAATTATATCCAACTTCGTTCCAAACGCAGTTTTTACACAACTCACTACTATGCAAATAACCAATACCATTTTAATGATTAGGCCGGTAGCTTTTCGTATGAATGAGCAAACAGCGGTAAACAACTACTTTCAAGAAGAACTTGAAATGAATAACGCAGCTATTAATAAGAAAGCTCAAAAAGAATTTGATGATTTTGTTCAGGTTTTAAGAGCGCACGGGGTTAATGTTATTGTGGTTAATGATAAACTTGAAACCGATACTCCTGATTCTATTTTTCCTAATAATTGGGTTTCTTTTCACGAAAGCGGAACGGTAGTCGTATATCCTATGTTTGCTGAGAATAGAAGAAAAGAACGAAGGGAAGATATTTTTGATGTTTTGGAAACTAATGGTTTTCGAATTGATAACATTGTAGATTATACTTCGGCTGAGGAAGAAGGTCTGTTTTTAGAAGGTACCGGTAGTATTTTGAAAGATAGGGTACATCAAAAGGCATATTGTGCCCTTTCGGAACGTGCCAATGAGAATCTTTTTATCGAATTCTGTGAAGATTTTGATTGTTTTCCGGTAATATTTACAGCTAACCAAACCGTTGATGGTAAGCGATTGCCCATTTATCATACCAATGTAATGATGGCTATGGCAGAAACCTTTGTAGTAATCTGCTTGGATACCATTGATGATAAAAAGGAGCGGAATAGTGTGGTTGACCATTTAAAAAAAGACGGTAAAGAAATCATTGCCATTACAGAAACTCAAATGCATCATTTTGCAGGGAATATGCTTCAAGTAATAGGCGCCAATGATAAACGTTATATGGTGATGAGTTCAGCCGCTTATGAATCTTTGAGAAAAGACCAAATAGCCACCATTGAGAAGCATTGTGCTATTATACATAGTTCGTTGGAAACCATTGAGACTTGCGGTGGAGGTAGTGCGCGATGTATGATGGCAGAAGTATTTTTGCCCAAGGGTTAGTTGTTTTCGGTTATCTCGAATGATTTGATTGCTTGGTTAGGTTCCAATACGGTATAGTTTTGCCAAAAATTAGGATCGTACTTTGGTAAGTAACTTAGGTCGCCATTTAGTTTTTCTGGTAGTTTGTTGAATGCTGAAGCACTATAAGCTTTACTTTCAAAAGCCACCCATTCAAAGGTATGCACTTTCTTGGCGGTATAGTAAAGTTCTAAGACAATTTCATTTTGCTGTCTTCTTCCTTTTATATTCTTATTTTTTTCAACAATTTTTAAAGGTCTTTCCGCATTCAAATATTCATTGTGATGTAGTTTAGAAAAAGAGAGCGCATATTTCCCGTTTTTCATTTTTGAATAAACAGCTACACCTTTGTATAAGGTTTCTTTATAATCAACACCTAATAATTTGAAGGGTTTTATCGGTTTTTCATTGGTATATTCTATTCTGGTAAGTGCAAAATCATCTGTATTGATATAAAGTTTCCCGCTTAGTGCAGCATATTTTTTTGGGCTAAAAGAGATTATATATTGTTTTGTTTGTTCTGTATTCTTTACGGTGTTCTGTAGTTTAAATAGGTATCGATTGGATTTGCTGATGACATCCAAGCGAGATTTTTTTCCAAAGACCTGGTTTTCAATTAAGGCAAGACGTTTTTTTCTCATACCAATAAAATCGCTTTGGAGAAGATTTTTTAGTTCAAGGTCATTCGTTTTGTTTGCTGTTAAAGTGTTGGTATTCAGTTTTTTGTTGAACTGAAATTTAGATGAAATGGGTCCGGTCTTTACTTTAAAATAAGAGTCGGCCTTTGTATCCTTCTTAATAATGTCTTCTAAGCGCCCACCAAGGGCATCAAAAGTAGCTTGATTTTCTTGATCGTAAAGTTCTGCTGCTTTAGTCACAACAAGTTTGATACTATCTTGTTTTTTGTATAGGTTACCCAGGGTTTCCGTATGGTATTCAGATTTTTTTGGTATAACTTTAGTCAAGCTGTCCAGTAAGGTTTGGTCTATTCTATTAATGCTTGAAGAGACAAGGTTAAGCTGAATTCTTTCTATTGTGTCAGTGGTAGATTGGCGCAGAAAAAAACGTTTTTGCACTGGCAGTGTTTGGTAGTTTTCTGGTGCCAAAAGTTTCATTCTGGTTACAATTTCTTCACCTGTAAGCCCTTTTCCAACCAAATCAACTCCTATTAACTCCATTGATTTTGGTGCTAATCTTAAGGTGTCTTTTAGCAAGTTTTGAAAGGTAATTGCAGTTTTCCCATAGCCCATGCAAGAAATATAAACGGAATCTAGCGGGCGTGTACTTTTATCCAGAACAAAGCGAAATGCCCCTTCTTCATTAGTGATGGTTCCTAATTCCCGTCCATATTGTATTGTTGCGTATGCAATGGGGTTTTGCGTATTGGCATCTACAATAGTTGCCGCATAGTGCTGCGGAAATACACACAAAGGAAATAAAAAATACATGGTTGAAATTAGAGGTAGCCATTTCATAGCGCCGCAATTAGGGTATCACTATGCTATAACTCTATTTTTTTCAAAAACTTGTACGAAAAAGATTACATTTAATAAAAAATCTCAATTATGACTGTTATTCCTCCACAGCAGTAAATTCTTTAATCGCTTGGTTTGGTTCCATAATGTTGTAACCTTGCCAGAAGTCGGGGTCATACTTGGTCAAATACGTAGCTTTTTTGCTTTCGTCTTCTTTGAAAGATTCAAATTGAGACTGTTCAATTAGGGTGTTTTCAAAAACAACGAATTCCCATTTATTGGTATTGGTCATTCTAAAATCAATGTTCAACCTTAGTTCATTCTGTTTTCTGCGCCCTTTTACATTTTTGTTTTTTTCAATAACGTCCAAGGGACGATCAAATCTAAACCAACGACCAAAATTGAGTTCTGCAAATTTTAAGTCATAGCGTCCGTTATCCAGTTTTGTAAACTGCATGGAACCTTTATAAAGTGTTTCTCGGTAAAAGATACCGAGCAGGCGAAAGTTTTTCAGGTTTTTCAAGTTTTCAAAATCGATACGCATTACTGCAAAATCTTCAATATTAATATAAAATCTACCCCTAAAATCTGCGCCTCCCTTTGGTTTAAAAGCAATCACATATACTCCTTCATTATCGATATCACTATACCCAGCAAGTTCAAATTCATACTTTCTGTATTTATCAACGATGTTTAGTTTGGTATCTTCTTGATAATAAATTTCGCTGAGCAACTCATCGAAAATATATTTTTGCCCATCTACCAAGCCAGAAATGGTATCTTTTTGTATTTCTTTTTCAAGCTCTTCCGCTTCCTCAGTTTCCAGTTCACTCATAATGGAATCTACCTGTACTTTTTGACTAAATAATCCAGATTTGATTTTTAAATAGGAATCAGGTTTCACATTTTTCTTAAACATCTCTTCCATACGTTTTCCGAGGTCATCAAAAGAGCTAATATCATTTTTATCATATAATTCGGCCGCTTTAAAAACATCGACCTTATAAGCTTTCTTTGTTTTGTAAAAGTCACCTAAGGCTTCCGTATAATGACTTGAATATTTTGGAATTGCATTGGCAATACTATCGATGAGCTCTTTGTCCAATTCTTCGATAGAGGACTTTTCAAATCCAAAATCAACTTTTTCAACAGATCCAAATACCGATTGGCGCAAAAAATAGCGTTGCTTTATTGGAGCATAATTAATATTTTCAGGTAAGCGAGTAATCATTCTTTCAATGATTTCATCTGCATCAAGCTCTTTGTTAAAAAGATAAACTCCGCTCAATTCAATCGCCCTTGGGGTAATTGATAATACGCTGTCTTTCAGTTGTTCGAATGTGAAACCAGTTCTTTCGTAGCCCATACTAGAAATATAAACAGAATCTAAACTAACGGTATTAGCGTCTATCGTAAGGCTGAAAACCCCTTCTTCATTGGTAATTACCCCTTGATTTTCTGCATATTGAACTGTTGCGTAGGGTATTTCTTTTTTGGTCTTACCATCAATGACCTTGGTGGTATAGGTCTGCCCTGAAACGACAACTGAAATAAATAAAAAAAGAATAGCAATGTTTGAGTGAAAGTTAAAGTGCATACTTGGTTTTTGATGATGTTCTATGGATATAGACTAGTTATGGATGTAAATAGTTGCCTGAGTAAGACGATTAAAAATTAAATTTGTTTCAAACTATTTTGTATTGGCAATATTTCTAATCATTCCGCCAAAAATAAAGTAGTGAAAAGGTAGAACACTATACCAGTATAGCCGGCCTCTTAATCCCTTCGGTCTAAAAGTAGCCACTTGGTGTAAAACGTTGTTGTCATCAATATTAAATTCGAGCCATGCTTCGCCAGGCAATTTCATTTCGGCAAATAATAATAATCGTCTTGATTTTTTATCGGCCAATAGAACCCGCCAAAAATCTAAAGCATCTCCGGGAAATATTTTATCGGCATTGGTGCGGCCTCTGCGTAATCCGGGGCCACCATTCAATTTATCTAAAAAACCACGAATTTTCCAAAGCCAACTACCATAGTACCAGCCTTGTTCGCCCCCTATGCGCCAAATATTCTCCAATACTTGCTGGTTATCTTCAATGGCAATAGATTGAACGTCTCTCAGTACTCCAAATTTCGGCACCTGAATATATTTTTCTAAATCTTCTTGAACCTGCCCGCTTGCAATACTGTCTTTCCAGCTGCTTATGACCAGATTCTGTTCAATTTTTTTGAATGCCATTTCAATAGCTTCCTCGTAAGTATGGGTTTTAATACCTAGTAGTAGTTGTAATTTATTGTCTCTGGCCACCACTTCCATCTTCATGCTCGCTACGAGGTTCATGGCTAATTTATAGGACGTGGATGTTACAAAGTACAACCAATACGAAGATAATTTTGGTGTCATGATTGGTACGGTATAAATCCAGTTTTTAAAACCACGTACTTTGGCGTACCTGTGTAGCATTTCTTTATAGGTGAAAACATCTGGTCCACCAATATCAAAAGATTCGTCATAGGTTTTAACATTGCCCAAAACCCCTGTTAAAAATTGTATGACATCGCGTATTGCGATGGGCTGTGATTTGGTCAACACCCATTTTGGAGTAATCATAAATGGTAGTTTTTCGCATAAATCACGAATAATTTCAAAAGAAGAACTACCTGACCCAACTATAATACCAGCTCTTAAGACCGTTAAATGAAAATTACCTTGATATAAAATATCTTCAACATTTTTACGTGATGATAAGTGTTTTGACAACTCTTTGTCATTCACAATACCGCTTAGGTAAATAACTTGTTTACAGGTGGTTTTTTCAAGATGGGTATTGAAATTTTTAGCGGAAATAGCCTCTTTTTCATCAAAATCTGAGATAGAAGAGGTCATGGAATGAATTAGATAGTAAGCAGCATCAATATCTTTTGGAATGATATTGGGTGAAAACTCATTTAAAAAGTCTAATTCAATTACTTTGATCTTACTCCTTGTTTGGGCATCCACCGATAATCGCTTTTCATCACGAACGGCACAAATTACTTCATGGCCTGCCTCTAACAGTTGAGGTAATAATCGCATGCCTATATAGCCATTGGCACCGGTAAGTAATATTTTCATAAATCTTCTATTGAAGTTGGTGCATTGTCTGCCTTATAATCCAAAAGTTTTCTAAAGAATTTCTGAATGGCTTTTGTGTCAGATTTCACCTTAATGAAGTAGTTGTCGCGATAAACTGAATAGATGGCAAAATCACCTTTGTAAACCGTTAATTTATAATACGGAATAACAAGTGCATACGATTCTAGCAAAGAACGGAAACCGACTATAATTCCGTTTGGCCGCATTTCAATATTACAAACGTTGGCGTTATTGTCTAGAATCAATAAGTTTCTGATTTCTACATTGGCCTCCGTAATCTCAAGCTTAGGTGAGCCTATTCCACCTAATTTAAAGCGCTCTTTTAACGTAAAAGGTTTGCCAACGGCCTCATCAATTTTTCTAGTAATTTTTTTATCGTTGTAAGAAACATTAAATAGCATAAATTAAAATTAATCAAATACCATCGTCCTTGGCCGAATAGACTCTTAATCTTATCTAAAAAGGTTAAAAAAACGTAGTTTTGCTGCTTGAAAATGCAAGTACAATGGCTCTAGAGCAAATTTTGGATAAAAAGGTGAAAGAGGCGGTAAAATCAATTTTTAATGCCGATTTGCCATCTGTGGAATTTCAACCCACAAGAAAAGACTTTGAAGGTGATATTACTGTAGTGGTTTTTCCGATGTTACGCACCGTAAAAGGCAACCCTGTTCAAATAGGCACTCAAATAGGGGAATATCTTACAGCTAATATTACTGAAGTTGAAAAGTTTAATGTTGTCAAAGGCTTTTTAAACTTAGTGATTTCAGATAGCCATTACCTAGATTTTTTCAATACGATTACTGCTACTACAAACTATGGTTATGCCGAAGTAAATTCTAAAGATGCTATTATGGTGGAATATTCTTCCCCCAATACGAATAAACCCCTTCATTTAGGACATATTAGGAATAATCTTTTGGGCTATTCGGTTGCCGAAATATTAAAAGCTGCAGGCCATAAAGTCTATAAAACACAAATCATAAATGACCGGGGCATTCATATTTGCAAAAGTATGTTGGCTTGGCAAAAGTTTGGGGAAGGCGAAACACCCGAGTCTTCTGGCTTAAAAGGAGATCATTTAGTGGGTAAGTATTATGTTGCTTTTGATAAAGCTTATAAAGCTCAGGTACAACAATTGATAGCTGAAGGGAAAGAAAAAGATAGCGCAGAGAAAGAAACTCCAATACTTCATGAAGCTCAAGAAATGCTTCGTAAATGGGAGGCATGCGATGAAGAAGTAGTTGCCCTATGGAAAAAAATGAACGGGTGGGTCTATGCTGGTTTTGAGAAAACTTATCAAAATATGGGTGTTGATTTTGACACGCTCTATTATGAGAGTGACACCTATCTTTTAGGGCGTGACGTGGTCAAAGAAGGTTTGCAAAAAGGGGTTTTCTTTAAGAAAGATGACGGTAGTGTTTGGATTGATTTAACCGATGAAGGGCTTGATGAAAAAATAGTGCTGCGATCAGATGGTACTGCGGTTTATATGACACAAGATATTGGTACCGCCATTCAAAGGGTTGCGGATTTTCCAGATATCAATGGCATGGTTTATACCGTTGGCAATGAGCAAGACTATCATTTTAAAGTGTTGTTTCTAATACTTAAAAAACTGGGATACACTTGGGCTGAAAAATTACACCATTTAAGTTACGGAATGGTAGATTTACCTTCGGGAAAAATGAAAAGTCGTGAAGGTACCGTGGTTGATGCTGATGATTTAATGGACAGCATGACCGATACGGCAGCAGCAATTTCTGAAGAACTGGGTAAACTCGAAGGCTATTCTGATGAGGAAAAGCAACAATTGTATAAAACGATTGGTTTAGGTGCTTTAAAGTACTATATATTAAAGGTTGACCCTAAAAAAAGAATCCTTTTTAATCCGGAAGAGTCGGTTGATTTTCAAGGAAATACTGGGCCATTTATCCAATACACTTACGCTAGAATTCAATCTATTTTACGTAAAGCAGGTGAAGAAGAAGTTTCTTCTCCCCTCGATTTTCAATTTGAGCTGCATGAAAAAGAGAAAGCACTTTTAAAGCAAGTACAGCTATTTCCGGAAACGGTTCAGTTGGCTGCGACGAATTATAGTCCGGCATTGGTTGCCAACTATACTTATGATTTGGTAAAAGAATTTAATTCCTTTTATCAACAAGTTTCCATTTTGGGTGAAGACGATGATGTTAAAAAACGGTTTCGAATACAACTTGCTAAAAAGGTAGGCGAAGTAATATGCGATGCATTTAAGCTACTGGGAGTTGCTGTTCCTGATAGAATGTAGGTTGAATAGTATTTGAATCTTTTGGTTGGAACATAAAAAAAAGCCCTAGCATACGCTAGGGCCTCCTTTTAGTAACCAACTAAAAATATAGAATTAGTCGTTGTTTCTAGCTGCAACAGCTGCGCCGTAAACGACAAGACCAAATCCTATTTTGTTAATGGCGTCACCTATATTGTAGATAACATCCATGTTCAGTCCCCAGGTTCCAACTGCATCGTACCAACCTTCTGTACCTGCCATGTAGCCTAACGGATAAATTGCCCAACCTACTAACACGAACCAACAAAGTGTTTTGTGTGCCTTTAAAACGGCTCCACCAGCTTGTTCGGCCAATTTCTTAGCGCCACCAAACCAAATTTCATACACAATGTAGAAGTAGGCGATACCTGAAAATAAGCCCCAAATAGCAGGACCAGAACCAGTATTGTACACCGCTTCACCAAAGTAGCCTGTAACTAGCATCACTACAGAAGCAGCAATCAGTTTCCACATCAAAGACTTTTTTGCTCCTGCAACTTTAAGGATAAGGTAAAATTCAACGCACATTAATGGAACCGTCAATACCCAGTCAACATAGCGGAAGAATGTTGGAGATTCGCCAACACCTGCCCAATAATCACGCATGTACCAATAGTGTACCGCAGCAATAAATGTAATCAAACCTGATACCAAGATTGATGTTTTCCATTTTCTGTCAAAATCGTTCATTGACAAAAAGAAGAAGGCAGAAGCTGCCATCATAGCCATACACCCTACAAAGAATGTGAACCCTACGTAGTCGTCGGTCGCAATTTTCGAAACATCCGCAAAAAGCGGCATACTTAAGAGAAACGTTTTCATATATAATGGATTAATTAGTTTTGTTCAAACAAACATATAAAAAATTAAACATAATATAATATAAAATGTTGTATTTTTTTATCATATCTTTAAACAGAACTAAAGAATATTGTCATATTGAGAAATTGGATAATTGTAATAACCGTTTTCTGCTTATGGATTTCAACCATGTTTAAAAGTGAGGTGCAAACGTTTTTGGCTTACTTTTTAATATTGACATTTGGTGTGTTGCATGGAGCAAATGATTTATCATTAATTCGTTTTAAAACTGATAATGATGGAGTTAAGTTCAGTTATTCAAGAGTGTTAAGCTATTACGTTCTAACGGTTGTTGCTATATTGATAGTCTTTTTTAGCTATCCACCGCTAGCGCTTTTTATGTTTGTTTTACTTAGTGCATACCACTTTGGGGAGCAACACTTAAAAAAGATGGTTACGGGTGCATCTATCATTAAATCTGCGGCGTATCTTTTTTATGGATTATTCATCTTGTTTATGATATTTTATTTTAACATAAACAAAGTAAAAATAATATTCGATGATTTGACCGGTATGGTATTTTCAACAAGCTTCTTTCGTAATACCTTAATTTTGGCTGGCATTGGGTTGTTAGGTAGTCTAGCGTACTTAAGGTTAAAAAACAAACTTAGAATCAATATTTTTGAAGAATTCTTTTATCTGCTGGTATTGTTATTGGTTTTTAATACGGCCGATTTGCTTTGGGGTTTTTGTATTTATTTTATCCTTTGGCATAGCTTACCTTCCATTATAGATCAGATGGAATTTTTATATGGTAAGGCTTCTAAAATCACCTTTATCAAGTATTTAAAATCTTCTTGGATGTACTGGACCGTTTCCATTGTAGGTCTTTTGATATTGTATTATTTCTTTAGAAATAACACGGAAAGTCTGATTTCAATTCTTATTTATTTTTTAGCTGCGATAACTTTTCCCCATGTGATTGTAATGTCAAGATTGGAAGAAGATTAAAAGCTCACCCTAAAGCTTAGATTAGGGGTAAGTCCCAATGAATTATTATCAACGGTTTCAACTTCATCGTTTTGGGAAATTCGGTAATAGCGATTCAAGATATTTCTGCGACCAGTTAAATTTAATAGCGAAATCCCGGTATTTGCCTTAACGGTTCTTCCTAAATTGAAACTATAGGTTACGGATGCGTCTGCTCTAAAATACTCCGGTAACCTACTACTATTTGATTCCTGATAATTTATTCTCAGGGGGAAAAAAGAATTATCAATAGGATTGTCCGCGTCTGGCTGGGTGTAAGGTCTACCGGTTCGATAATTGATTCCTACCCCCATTTTTAAATTTTTAATGGTGTAAGTGCTTGCAAAGCTTAGGGTATGCCTAATATCCAAATTGTTTGGAAAGGTATTGGGTACGATACTATCAAAGGTATAGTCATTTTTATTAAAGGTATAGCTAAGCCACGTGCTGTAGTTAAGGCCTTTTTTATTGACTAAAAATTCAACTCCCTTAACTTCATAGCTGCCTATTTCGCCATCAAATTGGTTTTGGTTTTCAAAGCCTTGGGTTCTGGTACTAATGCCATCTACCTTTTTATAAAATGCTTCAACCCCTAAATAAAGCGAATTTTTAGCATAGTTAAGTCCGAAAGAAGCTTGTTTGCTTTCTGTTATGGGTAGCTCATCTTCATCGGATAGAATCCAACGTCGTTTTTCAATACCAAGAAAATTTTGTTCAAGGTCTATAACTTGGTTGGTAGATTGGCTTTTGAATTCCCCCAATACTTCCGCCCTCAAATAATTACCGACCCTCATATTCAAATTTAACCGCGGTTCAATCAAAAGTTTTGAAAACGTACCCAGGTTTTGAATATAATTGAGACGAACCCCACCGCTTGCAATAAATTTATCTTCAAACGAATGGTAATTTAGTTGTGTGTAGGGCGCATGAATACGGATAACACCAATAATATCACTGTTAAAGGAAGGCAGGGATACGCTGGTGAAATTTCTAATTCCGGTCTCTATAAATTGATATCCATTGGTCCAATCCAAAGACTCGTTTAAATTGTAGTTGGTATGCACTTTTAAGGCATTTTCAACAACCCGGTTGTTTTGCTCCAATCGCTGTCTTGCATCTGTAGAAACTCCCGCTGCCGTCAGGTTGTATCTAGAATAGTATCCATTTATCGTTGATGAAAATCTTTCGGTCCAGTTGCTGAACAACTGTAGGCCAGCGGAAATATTGGTTTGGTCCAGCAGGCTACGGGTATTTTCATTGGTGTCTAAATTAGTCTGTGTAAAATCTAGATCATTATTGATGCCGATAACACTTAAACGCAGTTTGTGATTCTCGTTGATATCATATAGTAGTTTGCCGGAAACATCATAAAAGAAAAAAGTTTCACTGCTTTCTATTCTTTCGTCAACTTCTTGATTTTGCTCATTTCTAACTTCGGTATCTTGAAAGGCACGAGTCGTAAAACTGCGGTATGCCGGAGTGTTTATAAAATCTGTGATGGAGCGTCTTGCGGAGAATTGAAAAGCTAAATTCTCTTTGATGGGTATTTGGGCATATACGTCTCCACTGATGAAGTTAAGGCCTGCACCACCGGTTATCAAACCATCTATGGTATTTTTTGTTTCCATAGTAATGACACTGCTAACGCCATCTCCGTAGCGGCTTGGGGTACCATTCTTGTAAATACTGACTTTATCCGTTAAGTAAGGATTGAAAGCAGAAATCAAACCAAAAAAATGGCCAGATTGATACATTTTGATGCCATTCCATAAAATTAGGTTTTGGTCATTGGTTCCGCCTCTTACGTTAATATCGGAAACGGTTTCATCAACACTCTTGATACCAGGTAGTGCTTGAATGCTTTGTAGTACATCTGGTTCAATCAACCCTGGCAATACGCCAAGTTCGTTAGTGTTCAATGTAATGCGTGCATCTTTTTGTTTTACAATACCAGGGGTCAGAAACTCATAAACAATGACCTCGTTGAGTTTTTGATAGTTTTGCGCTAATAATATAGCGGAACAATCTTCCGTATTGAGCAGGTCTTCTACTGGAATGTATTTGGTGATATAACCCAAATACCGAATTTTTAGCGTGCCATTACGCGGAATTTCGCTTCGTTCAAAAGAACCGTCCATATCCGTAACAAAGGCAATATTGCTGCCAAGTAGCTCAATAGTGGCTCCGGGGACAGTGTTTTCTGCAAAATTATCCAAAACTTTACCACATAGTGTAACCAAGCTACTTTGTGACAGGGTATAGTAACGATTGTCCAGCTTTTTGATTTCTAACTGGGTTTGCGAGCTAATGGCTTGTAAATTAGCGTCCAAGCTATTGAAATTTGGTTCTTTTATAAAAACGTTTTCAACAGCTTCATCGATATAAGAAAATTTTATATTGTAGGTGTTCTCCAATGCTGCCAAGTAGACTTTTAGGGATAAAAGCTTAGCATCTTGGGCGTTAAGTTGTGGTATGGGTAATAGAAAACTAAAACACAATACCAATATGAAACTACTACGGGGTATTCTCGGCATAGAAAAGCACGTTATCTTCACCTAATTTATAACTAATCTGTGAAGCAGTACTTATACTTTCTAAGGCTATTTTTAAATTGGCGTTGCTAAAGGTGCCGGTAAAGAGTTGATTTACATCTACATTTTCTGCAGAAACGCCGATATTAAATTGTCTTTCAAGTTCGTCAAGTACGTATTTCAGAGGAATACTGACAAAAGAACTTTCATTGTCCATCCATGAAGGATTAGCAGCGTCAAGAGTAGTTGAATTCTGAACAAGTCCGTTAATGACTACAAAAGAATTTCCTGCAGGTAGCTTGGTTTCTTTACCCTTAAAAGAAACACTGACCAAGCCTTCATAGCAGGTTACTTCAAAAAAACCTTTTCTGTTTTCAACATTAAATTGGGTTCCTAAAACGGCAACTGTTCCAGCTTCCGTGGCAACGGTGAATTTTTTGCCTTTTGCAACTTTAAAGAAGGCTTCGCCATCTAAGTTTACAGCTCTCTGGTCATTCCATTTTTTCTCACTGAACGACACTTTTGAGTCTGCATTCAATATAATTTCCGAATTGTCGGGCAAGGTTACCTGAGCACGCTCTGCAAGCCCTGTAGTAAAGGATTCGTCCAAAGAATTCAGATAAAAATAGGAGCCAGTGAGCATGATTGCAATAACGGCCGCTATTCTTATAAACTGTTTATATGGGTTTAAAGGAATTACTTTTTGAGCATCCTGCGCTAAATTTTTGGAGAACTTGTCGTAGGCGTGGTCAACATTAAAATCAGGAGCTTTCATTTTTTTGGAAGCTTCTGAAATTTTCACATAAGCAGCGTACTCATCAGACCTTTTAAAGTCTGCAAGTTCCTCTGGTGAGAGGTCATCGTTGAGCCATTTTGCTAAATAATTCTCTTGCATGATTTCTATGCTTTATGGTACTGTAACAATTTGGTTTTTAAAAACCCTACTTTTTATTCGTTTAAACTTGAAACGTTCAAAGCTTTTCGTTCAAACCAAATCCGATTCAAAATTTATAATTTCACCTAACACCTAACACCTAACACCTAACACCTAACACCTAACACCTAACACCTAACACCTA
>CAYGUO010000051.1:0-1186 GCA_964353095.1 uncultured Flavobacteriaceae bacterium
CATAAACGCCGGCAATAAAGGTTAAGGGAATAAATATGGAGGCGATGACCGTCAATACCTTCATCACCTCATTCATTTTATTGCTCATATTGGTCATGTACATTTCCATTAAACTGGTGGACATTTCTCGATATAAGATCAAATCTTCATTGATTTCAAGGCAATGGTCAAAGGTATCTTTAAAAAAGAGTTTGGTCTCTTTTGAAATCAAATGATGCTCCGTGGTAATTAAACGATTGACCAATTCTTTTACGGGAAAAACCCATTTTCGAATACGTAGAATCTCTTTTTTAAGGTATTGAATCTTTTTGGCAGACTCTTTTTGTGGGTTGTTATAGACTTCATCCTCTAAAATCTCCAGTTTTTCTTTAATATCCTCTAAAACCACAAAATAGTGGTCTACAATGGCATCAAGAAGCGCGAAAAAAAGATAATCTGCCCCACGGCTCCTAATTCTACCAAACTTATTCTCTATTCGCTTGATGACCTCCTGAAAAACATCATCTTCATTCTCTTGAAATACCTGTACCGTATCTTGAAACAAAGAAAGGGCGACATGTTCAACCACCAACTTTTCATCGCCGTCTAAATAGAGCATTTTAAACACCCCAAAAACATAATCTTCGTACTCATCAATCTTAGGCCGTTGTAGGGTATCCACCAAATCTTCTAACAGCAAGTTATTTAAATCATAAATTCCTCCTATTTCAGCAATGGTATTTTCGTCGGTAAGGCCAACAACATCTACAAGCCGAGTAAATCCAGCATCAGATTTTGATTTAACTCCTTGAATGCCAATAACTTCTTTACTATATTCCGTATCATTGTACGTGAGCACGGAGATATTGGTTTTTTGTTGTGAACGATTACCAATATAAGTGATCGCTCCCGGTGCCTTTCCGAGTTTAGATTTGGATCTAAACTGCTTTGGAATATTAATTTTGGGTGCTTTGATAATTTTTCGGGCCATGTAGTGTAAATACTTATGAAGTTAAATATACAGTTTAATTATTTCTAGATAAAACTGTAACAATACCAAGGGTTTGACCGTCTAATTACCATCAATCAAAAAAACAACCATGACAACCGCAACGACCGAAACAAAGCCTTTTCAAAGAATTGAAATCATTGATGCCTTACGGGGATTTTCTTTAGCAGGAATTGTCTTCTGCCACATGCTAGAAAA
>CAYGUO010000051.1:1196-6729 GCA_964353095.1 uncultured Flavobacteriaceae bacterium
AATTTTGTGGCTTCACCAATTCCAATGGAGGCTATTGAAGCAATGAGTCCAAGTATCATAGACCAAATAGCTGATGGTCTGGTCAGCTTCTTTTTTAGGGGCAAATTCTTTGCCCTATTTTCTTTTTTGTTTGGCCTAAGCTTTTTTATTCAGATGGACAATGGCAACAAACGCGGTCGTTATTTTGGTGGACGTTTTCTTTGGAGGCTGCTTATTTTATTCGCTATTGGCTTTGTGCATAGCATGTTTTATCGTGGGGATATCTTAACCATATATGCACTTTTAGGCATTTTACTCCTACCCTTTTATAAACTGAATACCAAATGGGTTTTGGGCATAGCTGCATTGCTCTTTCTGGGTTTGGGCAGATATCTGGTTTTTTATTTTACTGAGGGAAATGGGTTGTTTGTAGCCTCTGAAATGAGCCCTGATGCTCCATGGGTGGCTGCTTATTTTGAAGTACTCAAAAATGGTAGTATTGGAGAAGTATTTGCTTCAAATGCAATAGAAGGCAATATTAATAAATCTGAATTTCAATTTGGGGTGTTCTCAAGAGGATACCTAACCTTTGGCTTCTTTTTACTAGGATTGTTTGCAGGTAGGATTGCATTTTTCAAAAATTATTTGACTGAAAAGAAGTTTTTAAAAAAATTATGGATTGGTTCTTTAATACTACTCGTGATTTCCATTGGGGCCATGATTGCAATTTTTTCCAGTATGGGTGAAGATATGCAGTTTAACTCTTGGACCTCAATGCTGGGGCTTACTTTTTATGATTTAATGAATGTGGCCATGACCTTATTGATTATAGCTGTTTTTGTAATACTATACAAAAAAGTAAAACCACAACGGTTCCTAGAAAAATTCATTCCTTATGGAAAATTGGCATTGACCAATTACGTTTTTCAAAGTATCGCAGGTACGTTTATTTTCTTTGGTTGGGGCCTTGGCTACCTTGCGGAAATACCAAATCGTTATGTGTTTTTGATGGCCATTGCAATCATAGCAACTCAAATGTGGCTAAGCAAATTATGGCTCAAGCACTTTTATTATGGCCCATTGGAATGGTTATGGCGCAGTCTAACCTATTTTAAAGTCATGCCTTTTGTTAGACGCTAGCTAGGAGATTTGAAAACGTTTGAACACCATTGATAGCATTATCAAGTAATTCTTGAAGATAAATCGGTTCTCGATACAAAACCTCTTTCAGGGTTTCACTCGAACGGACATCACATGAGTCAAAAAAACAAACTAGTCTCACTTCGAGTGGGTTTGGAGCCCTTTTCGAGAACAAAATGTGTATCGAGAAGTTTTCATGTTGGTAAATTAAAATGTCTGACGAGCAGCGAAGAGTTTATTTATACAAAACTTTTCTAGATTAAACCGAATATACCTGCTTCACCATTTCTTTAGCCGTTCGATGTCTGGTTTTTAATCCATACCCTGAACCCTTAATTTATCCCATATCGCCCGTCTATAACCCAACATCTAAACTAGAGCCCACTAATATAACTACCGTACATATCTTTGAACCTAAGCCCATCGGACAAGCGATATTTGCTTAATTTTTTATGGGCAACGAGTCCCCATAAGACCAATTCTTTCACGAAATAGCTTTCGTTTTTAGTCAAATCTGGGTGATGCTCTTTTAATAATTGGTTCAATGGAGAAATGGAATCAAGTTTTTGACAATATTCAGCATCGGTATCTTCATCCAATAATTCAACCGCTTCTTGATCAAAAAACCATGCAATCAATTCATCATAGGGCGTTTCCGCATCTTTGCGCTCCAGCTTATTAATTTCTGGAAACAATTTAGGAAACAAGGTTTTAATGGCATCATCAATTAAGTTTTCAGCTACGAAAGCAGCACCTTCTTGTTCGCCTTCGTAAACCAATTCTATTTTTCCCGTTATGGCCGGTACCACACCCATAAAATCTCCTAACCTTATCGTAGTCTTATCTTCCCCTGATTTTAAAATCCTTCGTTCTGCGGTACTTAACAGGTTTTCAAAGGCCGTAATACTCATTCTAGCACTAACGCCACTTTTGGCATCAACATATTCGCTGTCTCTCGCTTCAAAGCTAATTTGCTCTAATAAATCCATGGCCAATTCCGGTACATGTACCAAATCTGCCTGTCTTGCGTCCAACTTTGCTTCTTGTTTTGTTATCCGCTTGGCGGTTGCTATATTCTCTGGATAATGGGTCAAAATCTGAGAACCAATTCTATCTTTTAGCGGTGTAACGATACTACCCCTGTTAGTGTAATCTTCCGGATTCGCAGTGAAAATAAACTGCAAATCCAACGGTAAACGAAGCTTAAAGCCCCTAATTTGAATATCTCCCTCTTGAAGAATATTAAATAAGGATACTTGAATACGCGCCTGTAAATCAGGCAGTTCATTGATTACAAAGATACAGCGGTTCGCTCTTGGAATCATCCCAAAATGAATCACACGATCATCTGCATAACTTAATTTTAAATTCGCAGCCTTTATAGGATCCACATCACCTATCAAATCAGCCACTGTCACATCGGGCGTAGCCAATTTTTCATAGAATCGCTCATCACGGTGCAACCATGAAATAGGAGTGTCATCACCCTGTTCTTTTATTAATTCTAAGGCGAAACGTGACATTGGTTTTAAGGGATCGTCATGAATTTCTGAACCGTCAACTACAGGTATATATTCATCTAACAGGTTGACCATCAATCTAGCTAAACGTGTTTTTGCTTGCCCGCGAAGGCCTAGCAGATTGATGTTATGCCTGGAAAGAATAGCGCGCTCCAACTCCGGTATTACCGAGTTTTCATAGCCCCAAACACCATTAAAAACATTTTCCTTATTCTTGATTTTTGTTATTAGATTGTCTCGTAATTCGTCTTTAATACTTTTTGATTGGTATCCCGCTTTTTTGAGGTCTCCCAGTGTGGTAATGCTTTCTATTTTCATATTTTTTTGAGATAAATGAGTAAAGAGCAAAGAGAAAAGAATTTATTTTCCTAAAAAATTTTGAAATCCAACTGTCATTTTCTGCCCCTCTTCCATCATATTATGTAATTCTTCTAATTTATCCTTTGTAATATATTTTCGGTGATGTGCTATCCATAATTGTGTGTAAAGCTCATGTGAAGAACCCATTGAGATATCAACACAGTTGCTAAAAGATTTCTCTGATTTAGCGGAGCCTTCAGAAATATTGCTTGGTATTGACACGGAACAACAACTTTTTTGCGTGGTCAGGTCATATCGTTCGTGTTTTGATAAGGTCAACAGTATGTCTGAAATATCAAAAGAAATCTCTAATCCAAGTTTCCAAATCTTTAGATTCTTAAAATTATGCCTTCTTTTCTCCATTTAATCCTCTCGTAGTTATTCTTTATTCTTGGTTCTTTTTTCTATGTTGTCCACTCGGCTAGTTTTTTAAACAAACCTGGCCTACCTAAGTTGAGTCTAACTGATAAAAACTATTTTATCTTTTTTCTTCTATTGTTCTCGTAATCCTCAAAAATCATTTCACCCAATCCTTTCAGGCCAGTATAAAATGCTTTTCCTTTATTGGCTTGCGTAAATTCTCTAATAAACTGCATTAGATAAGGGTCTTGCGCAATCATAAATGTCGTAATGGGGATATGCAGCTTTCTCGCTTGAGATGCCATGGCGTAGCACTTCTCTACGATATAATCATCTAGACCAACACTATTTTTATAGTAGGTTCCATCCGGCATGCGCAAACAGCTTGGCTTACCATCGGTAATCATGAAAATTTGCTTATTTGTATTTCGCTTACGGCGTAACATATCCATCGCCAGTTGCAAGCCAGCTACCGTATTGGTGTGGTATGGCCCCACTTTTAAATAGGGTAAATCTTTTATCGGAATAGGCCAAGCGTCGTTTCCAAAAACCAAAATATCCAAGGTGTCTTTGGGGTACCGCGTGGTAATCAATTCTGCCAAGGCCATGGCCACTTTTTTTGCGGGAGTAATGCGGTCTTCACCATATAAAATCATACTATGGCTGATATCAATCATCAGCACGGTACTCATCTGTGCTTTGTATTGGGTGTCTTCAACCACCAAATCGCCTTCGTCCAGCATAAAATTACCAATGCCGTGATTGATTTGGGCGTTTTTAAGACTTTCGGTCATCGAAATTCGGTCTAATCCATCACCATAGCGATATTCCCTAAACTCGCCAGTATGCTCATCTCCCCCGCCCGACTTCCCAGTTTTATGGTTGCCTGAACCGCTACGTTTTATCTTTCCAAAAATTTGGTCTAAAGCACGTTGGCGAATCATTCGCTCTAGTTTTGCGGTAATGGCAATCAAGCCTTTTCCCCCACCTTCATCACCATCTTCCCCAGCCTCACCTATTTGACCGGCACCATCTTCAAACTCTTCACGGATGTATCCTTTTGCCTTTAAATCTTCAATAAAATCTTCAATGGTATACTCGTCCGTGGTCAGTTCGTACTCCTTATCCAATTCGCGCAACCAATCAATGGCCTCATCAAAATCACCAGAAGTATGCGTAATGAGTTCTTGAAAAATCTCAAAAAGCTTATCAAAAGGGGATAAATGAGGTGCCTCATACGATTCAAAGCGAAAACCTTTTCTCAAATTCATAGCCATTTGTTAAAATTAGTATATTCTATTTTGATGCATAGGTCTTTAACAAACCTTAACGGTTTCGTTTAAGTTTGTAACATGGAAAAGGAATTATGCTTGGGCTTTTATCATACTCCGCCACTTTGGGTGAATGAACAGTTTGGAATTGAACAGTTTGAATTTCCTGAATTGGATTTGACCCATTTTAAACCTAAACCCATATTGGAACGCCTTCGATTGGGCCATAAAATGGAACATGTTTTTGACCAATTACTATCATCAAGCGCCAATTGGCAAATACTATCTAAAAATATGTTGGTAGACCAAGGTAAGGTAAGACTTGGTGAATTGGATTTTATTGCCAGAAACCACCTAAGTAACACTTTGCTGCATATTGAGTTGGCCTATAAGTTTTACATCGTAAATCCTGATATTTCAGAACCCATGCACCGTTTAATGGGGCCAAACAAAAGGGATATGTTTTTCACCAAACTAGACAAGCTGAAAGAAAAACAATTTCCCCTGCTGTATTCCAATGCGCTTTCAGCCCAATTACAAAGCATGAAGCTAAACAGAGAAGAAATCAAACAACAAGCCTGTTTTAAAGGACAATTGTTTATACCCTATGGTCAAGAAGCTGTTTCCATTAGACCTTTAAACAAAAAATGTATTACTGGTAGTTGGGTTCCTTTTAATCTGTTCAACACCGATAGTTTTAAGGCGAACGAATATTACTTCCCTTTTAAACAAGAATGGGTCATTCCACCATCAGCTGAAAGATCTTATGCTTCGCATTATGAAACCTTGTTGAATGTGAACCTAGGTATGCTCAAAGAAAATGCGCCCATGCTATGGGTTAAAAAACCAGATGGAAATTTAGAAAAATTGTTTGTGGTTTGGTGGTGATTGAGAAAAAAATAC
>CAYGUO010000051.1:6739-17381 GCA_964353095.1 uncultured Flavobacteriaceae bacterium
TACAAATCCATTTCTCCAAAATTGAAATTATTCAGTTTTTCCATTCCGCTTTCGCTTCTTCTAAATCAACCTGAAACTTAGGATTATTCCACATTACTGATAGCATGTCATGAGCGAGAATACGGGCGGCTTCCTCATCACTAGGGTAATGAATACCCATGATTTCACGCGATTCCCCTATTTCATAGGCCAACTCTAAAAATGCCGTTCGCTTATCGGGTACCAATTCACTCCAAACAAAGGCTTGAATATATGCCCATAAAGTGTGCCCGCTGGCAAAAGATGGAGACCCCATAATAGCCAAAGGTTGAAGTTTGGGTTCTAAAACGTAGGGTCTAGCTCGTAACAAATGATATTTTACCGAAAACTCCATGATACGCATATCTTTAGTTACCCCTTGTAACAATTTAAAAGTATTAGGATAGTTTTCAATCGTGCATTTATCACCAAGCACTTCTCGCCCCTCAAACATTAGATGTTCTCGATTATTGACATAATTTTCATGGTCTTGCTTTACATTTATATGTGGCCAGTAGCCAATAGGTGCCAATACTTTTGAGGTACGGTACACCTGTTCTGAAGTACGCTTTTCTTGCCATTCAAGTAAAAAATTTAACTCTGCCTTAGTCTGCTCAGAACTGTTTGCAGGAAAGTTGACACGCTTCTTCAATTTTGTTATCTGGTCTGAAGTCAAATAAGCGGGAGCCATTAAAATATAGGATAAGGCAACCGAATTATATTGATCAGGTGTAAAAGAAATCGTATCTAACCGGCTACTACTTTTACGAGGGGTAGCATTCAATTTCTTCAACTCTTTATAATGGTTTTTTGAAGGTTCTATTGGATGAACTACCTGAGTAAATACAAAACTGGAATAAGAGATAATAAATGCAAAAACTATTTTTCCCATGTTGTCATGCCTTATTTAATGTCGTCCTTCTAATACCTTAACGATATCATTCAATTTATATCCTTTCGCCTGCAATAAAATCAAATAGTGAAACAACAAATCGGCACTTTCATTTAAGAAGAGGTCGTCATTATTGTCTTTGGCCTCGATTACCGTTTCAACAGCTTCTTCGCCCACTTTTTGGGCGATTTTATTAATTCCCTTTCTAAATAGAGAAGCTACGTAACTTTTGTCATCCTCTTTATTAGCCTTTCTTGATGCTATTATAGTTTCGAGTTCTGATAAGAATCCAAATGAAGTCTCATTCTGTTCTGACCAGCAGGTATCTGCGCCTGTATGGCAGGTTGGCCCGGTTGGATTTGCGCTAATTAATAGGGTGTCGTTATCACAGTCATTTTTAATACTGACTAGGTTCAAAAAATTCCCACTCTCCTCCCCTTTGGTCCATAAACGTTGCTTGCTACGGCTAAAAAAAGTAACTTTTTTAGATTTTTGGGTCTTTTCAAGTGCTTCTGCGTTCATATAACCCAACATCAATACGTTTTTGGTTTGGGCATCTTGAATGATGGCAGGGACCAATCCGTCTGAATTTTTATTAAAATCTATTGTCATAATCTTACTGGAATTCCTTCCGCTTTTAATTCTTTTTTTAAATCTACTATTTCAATTTCTTTAAAGTGGAATACACTCGCTGCCAATGCAGCATCTGCCTTTCCTTCTTTAAAAGTATCCGTAAAATGAGCTATTGTACCGGCACCACCCGAGGCGATGATGGGAATATTTACCAATTCTGATAGCGTTTTAAGTGCCTCATTGGCAAATCCACCTTTTGTGCCATCATGATTCATGCTGGTAAATAAAATTTCGCCTGCTCCACGTTGTTCCACTTCTTTGGCCCAATCAAATAACTTGATATCAGTTGGTACTTTACCACCAACCAAATGTACAACCCATTCACCTTCAATCTGTTTCGCGTCAATAGCTACTACAATACATTGCGAACCAAATTTTGCAACCAAATCATTGATGAGCTGTGGATTTTTGACCGCTGAAGAGTTAATAGAAACCTTATCTGCCCCATTTTTTAAAAGAACATCTAGATCTTCAACGGATGAAATTCCTCCGCCCACGGTAAAAGTAATATTCAATTTTTCTTCTACATGGTATACCAGTTCTGCTAGCGTTTTCCGCTTTTGCTCTGTAGCCGAAATATCTAAGAACACCAATTCATCGGCACCTTCATTGGCGTAACGCTGCGCAAGTTCGACTGGATCACCCGCATCACGTAAATCCAAAAAGTTGACTCCTTTAACGGTTCTACCATCTTTGATATCTAGGCAGGGTATGATTCTTTTTGTTAGCACAATTTAAATTTAGAGTTTAGAATTACAAATGTTGAATTATTTAGCAGTTGAAATACGTTTTCTTACGGTATTGATAGAACTTATAATTATCGCCAACAATTCGTTCGCCTCACTCCATAATTCTTTTAGTTTTTGTTTTGAATCGATTTTCGTTTTTTGAAATAGTTCAAACCAATACATACTTTCATCAACTTCTTCTTCAACTATTTTCAATTTATTTATAAAATCTCTATCGGACTTTGCTCTGCAAGCAGCTCGATAATTAGCTCCAACAGAACTTGAACTTCGAATTAATTGACGAACCCACGCATCATACTCCCTAGTCTTTGGAAAATTTTTACAAAGGTTCCATGTCTCAAAAGCAAAATCTTGGGTGCGCTTTTTTAAATCATTCATAATCAAATCGTTATTATGCTTATTCTACATTCGTCATTATAAATTTCTTTGGTTCAAATTAAAACCGTCATAAAACCCAAGCTGCTCATCATTCAATAATTTGACCCAAAATGCGATTTGCCCTGTGTGATATGAATAATGTTCAACCGCATGTAAAACCACTCCTATACCAGAAAAGTTAAATCCTTGCACCTCCCTTTTTTTAAGCCATTGCTCTTGTGAGGCATTTTTGATCGTTGTTTTGGCAACTTCAACTGTATCCGTAAGTTGATGTAATAACTCTTTTTTACTTAATCCTTCAGTAGTTTCAAACTCAATATCCCTATCTCGAAAATCTTCTAATTCACCCAAAGAAGCAATTGCATACTGTGTGATGTTACCGCATAAATGAAGCATCAAGTTTCCGATACTGTTCGAAGATGCATTGGGTCTTAACCAAACCTGTTCCTCATTTAAATGCTGTAATGCAATAGTCACCATTCGGGTGCTTTCATCTAAACGATATAGACTGTTCTCAACAAACTCTTTTATGGCAATATTTTCAAAGCTCATGAGGCTAAAATAAACTGTTCCAATTGCTTAAGACTAATCTTGTTTTCATAAATTGCCTTCCCAATAATCACCCCTTCACAACCTAATTCTTGAAGTCTTGGCAATTCATCAAAATGAGATATTCCTCCGCTCGCAATCAAATGTATTCCAATTTCTTCGAAATCTTCAACTCCTGCTCCTGTTACAATGGTCCGGTTCACTTTTGTTGCATTCAACAGTTTTTCATATAAATCAAAGGCTGGTCCCGCTAACATTCCATCTTTAGAAATATCGGTGCAAATCACATATTTTACACCTGTCCGTTGAAACTTCTTTACAAATGGTACTAATTCCAAAGTAGATTCTTCTTGCCATCCTGAAATCGCTATTTTCTCATCTTTAACATCAGCACCTAAAATTATTTTATCGCTACCATGCTTTTTTAACCAACCCTTAAAGGTCATTTCATCTTTCACGGCAATACTGCCACCCGTAATTTGTTTGGCACCACTTTCAAAAGCAATTCGTAGGTCATCATCTGTTTTTAGACCACCGCCAAAATCAATTTCTAGCGTAGTTTTAGATGCGATTTCTTCAAGGACTTTATGATTGACAATGTGCTTTGATTTAGCCCCATCTAAGTCAACCAAATGAAGATGTTTAATTCCATGAGCTTCAAAGGCTTTAGCCACTTCCAATGGGTTTTCATTGTAGATGATCTTAGTATCATAATCCCCTTTTGAAAGACGAACACATTTACCCTCAATGATATCAATAGCAGGTATAATTCTCATAATGACAAAAAATTATTTAAAATCTTAGCTCCATAATTTCCTGATTTTTCAGGATGGAATTGGGTGCCATAAAAATTATCTTTTTGTAAAGCTGCGCTATACGCCAGACCATAAGTACTTGTAGCGATAGTTTCGGCACAACTTGGAGCATAAAAACTATGCACCATATAAATAAAATCTTCGTCTAAACCCTTAAAAAATGGAGATTTCAGTTTTTCAATTTTATTCCAGCCAATTTGCGGAACTTTAATTCCCCCTTTGGTGGCTAGGGGGCTTTTAAATTTCAACACGTCTACATCAAAAATTCCTAATCCCTTAGTGGCTCCTTCTTCAGTTGAATTACACATTAATTGCATCCCTAAACAAATACCCAAAACCGGTTGTTTCAAGGCAGGAATCAAGTCATGCAAACCACTTTCCCATAATTTTGCCATAGCACTGCCAGCTTCACCTACCCCTGGAAAGATGACTTTCTCGGCATTCGTAATCACTTTGGCATCATTGCTCAAAATTGCATTCACCCCCAAACGTTCAAAGGCAAACTTAATGCTTTGAATATTCCCTGCACCGTAATCTATTATTACTACCTTCATAAATTGAGATTAAAGGTTTGAATTACGAGGTTAGAAGTATTTATAGTTATCAATGGTATTGGATTATACGTTAAGATTTTTATTATTTTTTGCAGTTTTTATCGATGCCACTATGATTGCTAAGAGTTCAATAGCTTCTTGATGCAATATACCGGCTTGGTCTTTGTTCATCATATACTTCTTGGAATAATTCTAACCAATATGCTGACTCATCGACTTCTTCTTCAACTATTTTCAACTTATCGATAAAATCAGCAGTTGATTTTGCTCTTTGTGAAGCGCGATAGTTTGCACCAACAGAACTTGAACTGCGAATTAACTGTCTTACCCGGGCATCAAATTCTCTTGAACGCGGTATTCGTTTGCAAAACTTCCAAGAGTCGATTGCAAACTTTCGAGTTCTAAATTTTAAATCTTGCATCACTTTTCCCCTTTTACTTTGTACTTCTAACTTTACAAGACGCCCTTTGTACTTGGCAATACCATTTTTTCAACATCTCTCTTTACCGCCATTTTAATAGCCTTCGCAAATGCTTTAAAAATGGCTTCTATTTTGTGGTGCTCATTGGTACCTTCTACTTTGATATTTAGGTTCGCCTTGGCTCCATCAGAAAAAGATTTGAAGAAGTGATAGAACATTTCTGTTGGCATATCTCCCACTTTTTCACGTTTAAAATCCGCATCCCAAACCAACCAATTTCTTCCTCCAAAATCTATGGCAACTTGAGCCAAACAATCATCCATAGGCAAACAAAAGCCGTACCTTTCAATACCAAGTTTGTCTCCTAATGCTTCATTAAATACTTCACCAAGTGCAATCGCAGTATCTTCAATAGTGTGGTGTTCATCTACTTCTAAATCACCATCTACATGAATTTTTAAATCCATCTGACCATGCCTAGCCAATTGGTCTAACATATGGTCAAAAAAAGCTAATCCTGTTGTGATGTCACTATTGCCTTTTCCATCAAGATTCAACTCAATTTCAATATCGGTTTCCTTCGTCTTTCTGTGGGTTTTTCCGACTCTATTTGAAAGTTTTAAAAATTCATAAATCTTTTCCCAATTATTGGTTTCCAGTATGATATAGTCAGATAGGTCAGTCTTTTGAACGGTGATTTCATCTGTTCCTAAATGGGTTTCGTCGTTAATAAAGATACCTTTTGCCTTTAAATTTTTAGCAAGCTCCATATCTGTTAACCGATCTCCTATTACAAAAGAATTGGATAAGTCATATTCTTCTGTCAGAAATCTTTTGAGCAATCCGGTACCCGGTTTTCTGGTATTGGCGTTTTCATGTGGAAAGGTTTTGTCTATTAGCACTTCATCAAAAAGAACACCCTCATTTTCAAACGACTTCATGATAAAATTATGGACGGGCCAAAATGTATCTTCAGGAAAAGCAGGTGTACCCAAACCGTCTTGATTGGTAATCATCACTAATTCAAAATCCAGTTCTTTAGCAATTTTACCCAAATAAGTAAATACTTTAGGATAGAACTCCAGCTTCTCAAAACTATCCAATTGATAGTCTATTGGCGGCTCTAATGCTAAGGTTCCATCACGATCAATAAATAATACCTTACGGCCACCTCCGCCGCCTAGGGTGGAAATTTTATCTGTCTTGGTGATCATCTTGTTCATTTGTCTATTGCTTTAAGTGCTTCCACTACTATTTTGTTTTCACTTGCTGTACCAACGGTAAACCGTAGGGTGTTTTCACAAAGTGGCTGCGTGCTGCGATTTCTAATAACAATATTTTGTTGAAGCAACTGGTCATAGCGCAGATTTGCATCGTCAACTTTTACCAATATAAAGTTGGCATCGGTAGGGTATACTTTTTCGATAAAAGAAATGCGCCTTAAGTTCTCCAATAACTTTGCCCGTTCTTCAAGAATTTCAGCAACCTGCTTACGAACGGCGTCTTCATTGGAAATTCCGTCAAATGCCTGTTTCTGTGTAAGTTCGTTTACGTTGTAGGGTGGTTTAATTTTCTTTAATACGCTAATAATTTCTTTAGATGCAAAACAAAGCCCTAATCGAATTGCTGCCATACCATAAGCTTTTGATAAGGTTTGTGTAACCACCAAATTTGGGAATTCTGAAAGCCTATTGACCCATGATTCTCTCTTAGCGAAATCGATATAAGCTTCATCAATCACCACCAATCCTTTAAAATTATTCAATATCCATTCAATTTTAACTTCATTAAACAGATTTCCTGTTGGATTGTTTGGAGAACAAATAAAAAGCAACTTAGATTTATTTCCTTGTGCTTTGGAAATGGCCTCGAGATTTGGTTGAAACGCTAAGGTTAAGGGCAACTTTCGATTTTCAACGGCGTTAATATTTGCCAAAACGCCATACATGCCATACGTGGGTGGCAATGTAATGATGTTATCTTTTTTAGGTTCACAAAAAGCGCGAAATAATAAATCTAAAACCTCGTCACTCCCATTGCCCAAAAGAATTTGATTTTTGGAAACTCCTTTTTGCTTACCAATTAGTGCCTTTAAACTCCGTTGATGCGGATCTGGATAACGGTTTACACCATTTTCAAAGGGATTTTCATTAGCGTCTAGAAAAACCATCTCCTCACCAGTTGCCACAAACTCATCACGTGCTGAAGAATAAGGCTTTAATGCCTTGACGTTTTCTCTGATTATTTTTTTTAAATCAAAATTCATTGGTCTTTTTAAATACAATTCTACAAACTAACTCTAAAAAAATATGTCAATTGTAATAATGGTTCTTACATTTTATTAAATCAAATCCTTTCATATTGGCTTGGGTTTTCAACCCCTCCGGTTTTTTATTCGCCAAAGGCGATAAAAAACCACCTCCCCTCATCTGAGGGGAGGAGCTTTTAAGCACTATACTTATTTTAAACTTTTCAATCGTAAAGTCACTGCATTTTTATGTGCATATAGGCCCTCGGCTTCCGCCATAAGCTCAATAGTGCTTCCTAAGTTTTGAATCCCTTCTTTCGAGATTTTTTGAAAGGTCATATGCTTTAAAAAACTATCTAAATTGACCCCACTATACTGCTTGGCATACCCGTTAGTTGGTAAGGTGTGATTTGTTCCAGAGGCATAGTCCCCAGCGCTTTCAGGTGTGTAATTTCCAATAAAGACCGAACCTGCATTACTAGTATTGTCTACATAAAAATCTTCGTTTTCAACACAAATAATATAATGCTCAGGTCCATATTCGTTAATTAAGGCTAGCGCCAAATCATCATTTTCAACATAGATTAATTTACTGTTGGCCATTGCTTTTTCCGCTATTTCCTTTCTTGGTAAATCTTCAATTTGTTTCTCAATTTCCAACTCCACCATATCCATAAGTTTTTTTGAAGTTGCAATTAAGATAACTTGACTATCAACACCATGCTCTGCCTGACTTAACAAATCAGAAGCCACAAATTCGGCATTTGCAGAATCATCGGCAACAACCAATAGTTCACTTGGTCCTGCTGGCATATCGATGGCTACACCAAGTTTTGTCGCATATTGTTTGGCAACGGTGACATATTGGTTACCAGGTCCGAATAGTTTATATACTTTCGGAACGGTTTCCGTACCAAAAGTCATGGCAGCAATGGCTTGAATACCACCAACTTTGAAAATTTTGGTAACTCCGCATAATTGTGCGGTATACACAATAGCTGGATGTAATTTCCCTTCTTTATTTGGGGGACTGCACAATACCACTTCTTCGCAACCCGCTATTTTGGCCGGAATTGCAAGCATTAAAATTGTTGAAAACAAGGGCGCAGTACCCCCTGGAATATATAAGCCTACTTTCTGTATGGGTCGTTTTTCTTGCCAACAAGAAACCCCAGGCATCGTTTCAATTTTTACATTAGAAGTTACTTGTGCTTTATGAAACGCCTCTATATTAGATTTAGCTACGCTGATAGCAGCTTTTAAATCTTTAGATACCAATTCAACCGCTTCGTTTATTTCTTGCTCTGAGATCAATAAGGAGGCTAAATCAACCCCATCAAAACGCTTGGTGTATATAGCTAATGCTTTATCGCCTTTCTCCTTCACATCGGCAAACACGTCAGCGACTGTGCCCTGTATTTCATCAAAGGTTTGCGAAGGTCTTTTAAGGATACTTAACCATTCAGATTTCTCAGGATTATAGATTTTTTGCATTACAACACCATTTTTTCAATAGGGCATACCAAAATACCTTCAGCACCTATTTTCTTTAATTCGTCAATTACGTCCCAAAAACTATCTTTATGAATAACCGTATGTACTGAGCTCCATCCTTTTTCAGCTAAGGGCAGTACCGTTGGGCTTCGCATTCCTGGTAATAACTTCAATATAGCATCCAATTTTTCATTGGGAGCGTTCAACAGTACGTATTTAGACTGTCTTGCTCTTAAAACAGATTGAATTCTAAACTGTAAGGTTGTTAAAAGCGCTGAACGCTCTTGGTCTATTTGTGGAGAAGCTGCCAAAACAGCTTCACTGGTCAACATTACCTCTACTTCTTTTAGCCCATTTTTGAATAACGTACTACCACTTGAAACGATATCACAAATTCCATCGGCAAGACCAATATTGGGTGCAATTTCTACAGAACCATTGATAATATGCAAATCTGCCGAAACCCCTTTGGCATCTAAATACTGCTTTACGGTATTGGGATACGAAGTGGCGATGCGTTTCCCTTCAAAATCTTTTACTGATGTGTATTTTACACCCTTTGGAATGGCCAATGAAACTTTACATTTTGAAAAACCTAAACGCTCTACAATGGTAATACCCGTTCCCTTTTCAAGTAAAACATTTTCTCCGATGATAGCTATATCAACCACACCATCCCTTAAGTATTGGGGAATATCTCCGTTACGTAAATAAAACACCTCTAAAGGAAAATTTCTCGCAGTGGCTTTTAACTGATCTTTTCCATTGTCTATTGAAATTCCGGCTTCTTTTAAAATCTTTAGCGAATCATCGTTCAATCTTCCGCTCTTCTGAATAGCAATTCTAATCTTCGTCATTTTCTTGTTTTGTGGTCTGAGCAATCGAAAAGGTAAAAAACAAAACCCGCTTGATTGCTCAAACGGGTTCAATTTTATTCTGTTATACACAAAATATCCTTACCTCGCCTGAGCGTGATTATGGATATGATGATGTGTAGTTCTGTTTCTCATTACGCCGTAAAATTATAATTTAATTTTTGACTACAAAAAAATAGTTTCAAAAATCACAAATTAAAGCTGATATAACAATAAGCTTTGTTCTTGTCTTAGTTATTTCCTAATATCAAAGGCAAGCCGCTATCGCCTGAACCAACAATAACCACTTTTGTATTCGGTGATTTTGATAGTTCTAAAGTTGCATCTATTCCTTTGTCTTGAAGGATTTTATCTGTCAAAGAGGCACTCAAAATTCGGTTTGCATCTGCTTTACCTTGTGCTTCAATCGTTACTTTTTCAGCTTCTTTTTTTGCGGTCACCAAGCGGAACTCATATTCCAAAGATTCCTGCTCTTGTTTTAGTTTACGCTCAATGGCATCTTTGATTGTTGGTGGCAAAGTAACATCTCTAACAAGAATCTCATTCAGTTGAATATATTCGCCTTCTACAATTTTTTTGGTTTCTTCAAAAATCTCGGCTTGAATAGCATCTCGCTTACTGGAATATAACTGCTCAGGCGTATAACGACCAACAACTGAACGAGCTGCCGAACGTATCGTTGGAAGCAATACACGTTGCACATAGTCTTCTCCTTTTTCTTGATGTAATCTGCCTAAATCAAGAACACTTGGCTGAAACCAAGCTGAGGCATCCAGTTTAATATCAAGGCCGTTGCTAGAAAGTACATTCATTTTTTCAAAAACCTCTTGCTGTCTTACTTCATAGACATAAACCTTGTTCCAGGGCGCTACAATATGAAATCCCTCACCCAATGGCGGTTCATCCGTAACAACACCACCACTAAAGGTTTTGTACAAAACCCCAGCTTCACCTGAATTGATGGTTATGGCCGATTTTGAAATTAAAATGATAATTAAAATAGCAGCAAATACTAC
>CAYGUO010000052.1:0-17317 GCA_964353095.1 uncultured Flavobacteriaceae bacterium
CTATTGAAATAGCGTCTTCACAAGAACAAAACTTCAACTTTATTCCAAAGGGATATGAGATTCCAGCAGGTTTAGATTATGTACATGTTACCTCAAACAATACCATTTTTGGTACTCAAATTAAAAGTTTTCCAAAAACAAACTGTCCTTTGGTCTGTGATATGAGTTCTGATATTTTTTCACGGCAATTGGATTTTTCACAATTTGATTTAATCTATGCGGGCGCCCAAAAGAACATGGGGCCAGCTGGGACTACGCTCGTTGTGGTAAAAGACGCTATTCTAGGAAAAGTGACCAGAAAAATACCATCGATGCTGGATTACAAGACACATATCGCTAAAGATAGCATGTTCAATACCCCACCCGTTTTTCCAGTTTATGTTTCTATGTTGACCATGCAATGGTTAAAAGATTTAGGGGGAATTGAAGCCATAGAAAAAATAAATAATAAGAAAGCAAACTTGATTTATTCTGAGATTGAATTAAATCCTGTCTTTTCTGGTTTTGCAGCCAAAGAAGATCGCTCTACAATGAACGCTACGTTTAATATTACCGATGATACGCTGAAAGAAACATTTGATAAAAATTGCGCAGATGCAGGCATCAATGGTCTTAAAGGGCATCGTTCCGTTGGTGGTTACCGCGCTTCAATGTACAATGCGTTATCTTTAGAAAGTGTGGGTACCTTAGTGGATATCATGAGTGAATTAGAACGAAAAGGATAATCTGAATGGTAACAGTTTTAGCCAATGATGGCATATCAAAATCTGGGCAAGAAGTATTAGAAAAAGCCAATTTCAACGTAATTACCACTACAGTTGCCCAAGAGCAACTTGAAAATTTTATTAACGAGCATAAGGTTAATTGTTTACTCGTAAGAAGTGCTACAGAGGTGCGAAAAAGCCTTATTGATACTTGCCCCTCACTTAAGCTTATTGGTCGTGGCGGAGTGGGTATGGACAATATTGATGTCACTTACGCCAAAACAAAAGGAATTCATGTTATCAATACCCCTGCGGCCTCTTCAATTTCAGTAGCAGAGTTGGTCTTTGCCCACTTATTTGGAGCAGTTCGCTTTTTATATGATTCCAATCGAAACATGCCTTTGGACGGTGATAGTAAATTCAAACAATTAAAAAAAGCCTATGCCGGTGGTACCGAACTTAAAGGCAGCACCATAGGGATCATAGGTTTTGGCAGAATTGGCCAAGAAGTTGCCAAAATTGCTTTGGCGATTGGTATGAAGGTGATTTTCACAGATCATCATGAAGAAGATAGAACTATTGAAGTACGTTTTTTTGATGGGCAAAAAATTGAATTCAAGTTAAAACACACCAAATTTGGGCGTCTTTTGTCAGAGGCAGATTTTATTTCTATTCATGTTCCTGCTCAAACAAAATATGTGATTGGTAAAGATGAATTTGAACAAATGAAATCTGGTGTTGGTATTATCAATGCTTCCCGTGGTGGTACTTTAGATGAAGTTGCTCTAGTGGCAGCACTTGAAAACGGAAAAGTTGCTTTTGCAGGCTTAGATGTTTTTGAATCTGAACCAAAACCAGAAATCCCAATACTAATGCACCCTAACATCTCTCTTACTCCGCATATTGGTGCGGCGACCAAACAGGCACAAGATAGAATAGGAATTGAACTTGCCAATCAAATTATTCAACTTTTTAACCAAGTATAAAATAAGGCTAATGCTAAAGCAATAGTTGTTTTTTTGTACATTAGGATTTTTAACACTAAACATAATTAAGAAATGTCAGGATTATTAGAATTGATCAATAGCCCAATGGGTAAACAATTGATTAGCGGAGTTGCAGGTCAAACAGGCCAATCAGAAAATAAAACTGCTGATGTATTGGCCATGGCAATGCCTTTACTAATGGGCGCAATGAAGAAGAATGCTTCAACACCAGGTGGTGCTCAGGGATTAATGAGTGCCTTATCTTCAAAACACGATGGTAGTATTTTAGACAACCTAGGCGGTTTATTTGGCGGTGGTGTAGACCAGTCAGTTATGGATGACGGTGCAGGAATACTAGGTCATGTCTTTGGTTCTAAACAACCACAGGTTGAAAATGCCCTAAGTAGCAAATCTGGTATTGATGCTGGATCAGTTGCACAAATACTTAAAATAGCTGCGCCTATCCTTTTAGGCTTTTTAGGCAAACAGACAAAACAACAAAATGTAAGTAGTCCAGATGCATTGAGTGGCCTCTTGGGTGGTTTGATGGGCGGAAATGAAACCGCTAACAAACAACAATCTTTAATCGAATCATTTTTAGATTCTGATGGTGACGGCAGCGTTATAGATGATTTAGCCGGAATGGTTTTATCTGGTGGCGGTCAAAAGAAAGGTGGCCTTGGAGGACTTTTAGGAGGTCTTTTCGGAAAGTAAACGCATAACAAAATAGATTTAACAGGCCATTTAGAACTTCTAGATGGCTTTTTTTGTAATTTAAGATAATGGAAAATAGACGGATACATCTAGTTGTGCTCCTCCTTTTATCTTTTTTGACAAGTAGTGTTTCAATAGCACAAGAAGAGGCACTCGTATTAACGGAAAAAGAAAAAATACTTTTTGAAACAACCGAGGATACAGAAACTATCTCAGAGATTGATGAGACTGAATATGATATTACCATAATCGATATTGGTTTTAATCTATGGTTAAATCAAATTGCCCAACCAAAAGGATACTACTCGCAACGCTTTATGGAGCAACGTAATTATTTATATGTTTTAGAATGGAATCGTCGTGTTCTGGAACCTAGGGATTTTGACCCCTTACTTTACGAGCTTCAAATCAACTATGAACGCCACATTGATTATGGCTATGATGTAAACTATCAACTCTACAATTATTTTATTTATTTTCAAAGGCGCTACAATCAACGCCTAGGGCCTTTTCTTCCTAGGATATAATGCCTTAAATTTGTATCGAAATTTGCTGGATGGAAAAATTAAAACAACGTTGGGGTATTGACTCCAACTTCCAAGTGATCATGATTTTTATTGTCTTTGGCGTAACAGGTAGTGCTGCTGCGAAACTGGCAGCACCTATTACTGAACTTATTGGGCTTGAGAAAGATGTAGTATCTGGCTGGATCTATTGGCCTTTTAGAATTTTACTTATTTTTCCGATTTATCAAGTATTATTAGTCTTTTTTGGGTGGCTTTTTGGACAGTTTAAGTTTTTTTGGGCCTTTGAAAAGAAAATGCTCAAACGTTTAGGTTTGGGGTTCTTATTTAAACCGCTTCAATAGAATTGTGATTTTTTTAACAATATTGCAAGTCCTAAATATCCTAAATTCGCAGTTGCATGAAAGAAATATCTAAAATTATTTCCTTGGTACTATTTGTAGCCTTGATTTTTGTCAAGGTTTCAAGTTTTCATGTTTACGCGCATATTGGGGATGACAACCATACTGCTATAGAAAATTGTAGCTCTTGCGAACTTGCCATTGAACAACAACAAGACCATTTCATTGTACCCTTGCTGTTAAATCATGACAATCCTAATATAGCGGTTAACGAGGCAAATCTTATTGCCATTTACGATACTATCATCTTACAGACAGTATCATATGATTTTTATTCCAGACCTCCTCCTTCAACTATCTAATTTAGATTTTAGGTAGAACTACGCCCCAAAACTAAGGGGATTGCAAACTCATTTCATGAAGAATTTACTCATAATTATGCTGTTTTTCAGCACTTTATTGTCTGTCTCTGCACAAGATTGTAACGCCAGCCTCAACGGAAAGGTCATAGATTACCATGACAAAAATGTTCTTGCCAAGGCCTCTATTGTAATCATTGGAGAGGAAATACAAGCCTATAGTGATATGGATGGTAATTATGAATTTACCGGTATTTGCGATGGGTACTATGAATTGGAAGTAACGCATCCGTCATGTTCCACTTTAATAATTCCTATTACCATTAATGGAAAAACTGTTCTCGACATCAAGTTAGAACATCATTTAGAAGAATTGGAAGAGGTAAAAGTTATTGGGGAAGTGGTTTTTGACAAAACCAATTCAGCACAAGAAGTCACCCTAAAAAGTGAAGTGCTAGAAAGATTTGGAACAGCAAGCTTAGGAGATGCCCTTAAACAGTTAGGTGGGGTATCTACCTTAAATACGGGAGCCAATATTGTAAAGCCTGCCATTCATGGTCTAAATGGAAGTCGCGTTTTAATTTTAAACGACGGTGTTCGAATGCAAGATATGGAATGGGGTGATGAGCACGCTCCTAACATCGATATCAATGCTGCAGAAAGAGTTTCTGTGGTAAAAGGTGCTTCTGCGCTGCAATACGGAGGTGATGCCATTGGCGGCACAATCATTTTGGAACAGTCAAAATTTCTGGTAAAGGATACCTTATTCGGAAAAGCAGCTGTAAGCGCAGTGAGCAACGGTCGTGGCGGAAATATCTCTTCTGAAATCACAAAAGGCTATGATAATGGCTTTTTTATAAAGGGTCAAGGTTCGTACAAGCGTCTTGGCGACCAAGAAGCTCCAGATTATATCTTATCCAATACGGGAGTACAAGAAATTGGCACTTCCCTTCAATTTGGAAAGCAACTTTTTGAGTGGGGATTCACTGGTCGTTACTCTTATTATGATGCTGAAATTGCCATTCTAAGAGCCTCTCATATTGGTAACGTTGATGATTTAATACGAAGTATAAATAGTGGTCAACCAGAAACGATAAGGGAGTTCACCTATGACCTAGGAAACCCTAGACAAAAAGTGAGACATCATTTAGGGAAAATTCAAGTATACAAACGTTTTGAAGGTTTGGGTAAATTGAATTTACAATATGATATTCAAAACAATAGAAGATTTGAGTTTGATGTACGAAGGGGTGAGCGAAGTGATCAAGCCTCTATTGATTTGGAATTGACTACCCATACCTTATCAACGGATTTCAAATGGGATAGTAAAGAGTCACTACAGGTTCATTTTGGTTTAATGGGCAGGTATCAAGATAACTTTGCAAATCCAGCTACAGGCGTGAGAAGGCTTATTCCGGATTATGAGAAATATGATTTCGGTAGTTTTATTATTGGGGAATATCAATTAAATAATGAATTTACGCTTGATGCTGGTATTCGGTATGATTATACTAAAATTGATGCGCTAAAATTCTATCAGACTTCAAGATGGGAAGAGCGAGGTTACGCTATTGACTTTCCCGAATTGGTTATTGATGATCGAGGAACGCAATTATTGACCAATCCTGTTTTTGATTATAATAATATTTCAGCCACTGTGGGTTTCAACTACAGTACTGGTAACGACAACAGTTTAAAATTTAATTATGCCTTGGCGCAAAGAGCGCCAAATCCTGCTGAATTGTTCAGTGATGGTTTACACCACTCTGCCGCTCGAATTGAACTGGGGGATATTCGAATTGTTAGCGAAACCTCCAATAAGCTCATGTTATCGTACCATCGCGATTTCAAAAACTGGGGAATCACGATAGAACCCTATGCAAATTTTGTTAATGATTTTATTGTATTGGAACCCACTGGGGTAGAATTTACCATCAGGGGTGCTTTTCCTGTTTGGGGCTACAGACAGACCGACGTAAGTATTCTAGGCTTTGATGTTTCGGGGCATGCTGACTGGACAGACCATTGGAGAACGGAACACCTCTTTTCAATAGTTAAAGGAAAAGACATCACTAGCGATTTAGCCCTTATTAACATCCCCGCTGCAAACTTTTCAAATTCGGTGCGTTTTTCAAAACCGGAATGGAAAGGATTGGAGCTGTCATTACAAAGTGAATATGTATTTCGTCAAAATGAAGTACCGCCAAACATATCCGTATTCTCACCAGAACAACAGCAAGAGGTTATTTTAGATATCAATTCGGCACCAGACGCTTATCATATTTTGAATTTTAATTCGAAAATGGTTTTTAATCTAGGCAAACAGGTTTTGACAACAGCACTTTTAGTGAACAATTTGTTAGACACGAATTATAGAGAATACCTAAATCGCCAGCGTTTTTTCGCAGACGATTTGGGTAGAAACATCATTTTGCAATTTAAACTCAATTATTAGTTTTAATCCTTTATTTATTTGTTATGAGAACAATCAAATTTTTATCTATGCTAGCCTTAAGTGGCGTTTTATTTACATCATGTTCAGATGATGACGAAACTCCGGACGAAGTTAATGAAGAAGAAATAATAACGACAATGACGGTTACTTTAACACCTGTTTTACCGCAAGGTCAAGGAACTGTAATTACTTTTCAAACTCGTGATTTAGATGGTGATGGTCCAAATGCACCGGTGGTAACAGCACCTGATTTAGCAGGAAATACAACTTACAATGGCTCTATTGAATTGTTAAATGAAACTGAAAGCCCTGCTGAAGATATCACTGAAGAAGTTGAAGAAGAGGCCGATGAGCACCAATTCATTTTTCAAACAACTGGTTCCGTAGCTAGCGCAATACCAACGGATACTGATGGAAACGGCAACCCTGTTGGGCTAAATTTTGCAATGGTAACTGACACTGCAGGCGCGGCTTCATTAACTGTCACCCTTCGTCATGAGCCAACAAAGCCAAATGATTTAACATTGGCAGGTGCTGGCGGAGAAACTGATATTACGGCTACGTTTAACTTTAATATTACTCAGTAGAAATTGAAAATTTTACTAAAAGCCGTTGGTTGTCCTAAAAAACCACTTTTGGATACCGCGGCTTTTTACATATCAATATTTTTTTTTGCTTTCTTCCCACTAAGAAGATATGTATAAATCCACATAATAGTAAAAGTAGGTATCACATCAAGCCCTGGTATCAACTCCTCAACCAATGTTACCACTCCGGCCGCTTGTCCAATTTTACCTTTGTACATTCTGGTCATTAGCCAGCCTGCTGCTGGTGCCCATAGAATGTCCAGAAAATCCCCTAGACCGGGTAATAAAAACGAGGCCATACCAATGGCATCAAATAATAATCCTAAAAATAAGTTTCTGACTTTTTTGTCTTTTGTTTTTGACATCCTGAAAAATAAACATTACTGTTTAAATTAGAACAAAAGCAATGCCAAAATCAACTAAGACAATTTAGAACTGATTAATTTTAAAAATTCATTTCTGGTTTCAATCTTCTCAAATTGCCCCCTAAACCCTGAAGTTGTAGTAACTGAATTTTGTTTTTGAACACCACGCATCATCATACACATGTGTGAAGCTTCGATAACAACCGCAACTCCCTTTGGTTGTAGCGTGTTGTTCAAACATTCTAAAATATCATGAGTAAGCCGTTCTTGTACCTGTAGGCGACGCGCAAAAACGTCAACAATACGCGGTATTTTGCTCAAGCCTACGATATGTCCGTTTGGTATGTATGCAATATGGGCTTTCCCAAAAAATGGCAGCATATGATGTTCGCACAGCGAATATAACTCGATGTCTTTTATAATCACCATGTCATCATAGTCTTCTTTGAACATCGCTCCTTTAAGAATGGCTTCTGCGTCTTGCTTATACCCTTGCGTTAAAAAAAGCATTGCCTTTGCAGCGCGTTCTGGAGTTTTAACCAAACCTTCGCGCTCAACGTTCTCCCCTATCTCTTCAATGATTTTTGAAAAACGCTCCTTCACCTCATTGGTGATTTGAATATTATACTCTTCTAAATTTTTATATGGTGCCATAATTATGCTTTCTTCTCTTTTAATTTGTCGCCGTAATATTTCTTTATTTTATCCAATTTAGGATTTATAATAAACTGACAATAAGGCTGTTGTTGATTGTTTTTATAAAAATCTTGATGGTCTTCTTCTGCCGTGTAAAATGGTTGTGCCGCTGATACCGCCGTAACTATTGGTGATCTAAAAACACGTTCATTCTCTAAAAATTCAATAAATTTTGTTGCTGCAATTTTTTGTGCTTCCGAAGTATAAAAAATCTCGCTTCGATATTGCGTGCCCCGATCGTGACCTTGTCTATTCAATGTCGTTGGATCATGTGTCGCAAAAAACACTTCTAATAATTCTTCAAATGAAATGATACTGGAGTTAAAAGTAATCTTAATTCCTTCGGCATGACCTGTTCTGCCAGTACATATTTCACGATATGCGGGGTTTTTAATTTGCCCGCCAGTATACCCTGAAACCACCTCTTCTACTCCTTTAAGTTGCTGAAAAACAGCTTCCGTACACCAAAAACAACCGTTTGCTAAAATAGCTGTTTCTAAATATATTATATTTTGTTCATTCATTCTGCGTAAAGATTAAACAATTTATGATTCCGTACAACACTATTTATGCTTTTAACACTTCCTTATCAGTCGTAAAAATAGTGTAACCTTATTGTTTTGATTTTTTGTGGCATAGCTCAGTATTGCTTACTTTCACTTTCAATTAGGGAAGCAAATGATTAAGTGTAACAACGTTCAAAAATACTATGGAGATTTACAAGTACTTAAAGGAGTTGATTTAGAAATAAATAAAGGTGAAATTGTATCTATTGTCGGGGCTTCTGGTGCAGGTAAAACTACCTTGCTTCAAATACTGGGTACGCTGGACAACCCCTCTAACCTAAAGGACAGTTCCGTCAAAATTAATAATATTGATGTTACCGAACTTACGGATAGAAATTTAGCCAAATTCAGAAATGAGCACGTTGGATTTATATTTCAATTCCATCAATTATTACCTGAATTCACAGCCCTTGAGAACGTATGTATACCCGCCTTCATCAAGAAAACAGCTAAATCAGAAGCGGAGAAACGGGGTAAGGAATTATTGGATTTTTTAGGTTTAACAGCGCGGTATCATCATCGCCCTAAAGAACTATCAGGTGGTGAACAACAACGTGTAGCGGTCGCAAGGGCCTTAATTAATAATCCTTCCGTGATTTTTGCAGATGAGCCAAGCGGAAACCTAGATTCTGAAAGTGCCGAGAATTTACATGAACTTTTTTTTAAGCTTCGTCAAGAATTTGGTCAAACCTTTGTTATTGTTACCCATAACAAGGAATTGGCTAACATGGCCGATAGAAAACTAACCATGGTTGATGGCGTAATTGTCGATTAAATCCAAATTCATGACAAAAAGTGAATTAAAGGAATTTTTAGACGAAAAAGCGGAACAATATGAGCACCCTAAGTTTTTAGAAGCTGACCCTATACAAATTCCACATCGTTTTACTAAAAAAGAAGATATTGAACTTAGCGCTTTTTTAACCGCTACCATAGCGTGGGGAAATCGAAAGAGCATCATTAATAATGCTTCAAAATTGATGGAATTATTAGATAATTCCCCACATGATTTTATTTTAAACTGCGAAACCAAAGACTTAGACGGTTTAGGTTCTTTTGTGCATCGAACCTTTAATGGAGCTGATTTACAATTCTTTATCAAAGCACTTCAAAACATATATAACAACCACGGTGGTTTAGAAACTGTATTTACCAATTTTCAAACTAAAAAATCGATTCAGCCCGCAATTAGTCATTATAAAACTATTTTTTTTGAATTAGAACACCTTTCACGAACTCAAAAACACGTTTCAGACCCCTTAAAAGGTTCTGCAGCCAAACGCATTAATATGTTTTTGCGTTGGATGGTACGACCGGCTGACAAAGGGGTTGATTTTGGGCTATGGAAGCAGCTCCCTCCTGCTATTTTATCTTGCCCCTTAGATGTACACCCCGGAAATGTAGCCCGAAAACTTAAATTATTAAAACGCAAACAAAACGATGCGAAAGCACTTTATGAGCTTGATACTAGTTTACGTAAGTTAGATTCGGTTGATCCTGTTAAATATGATTTTGCCCTTTTTGGTTTGGGAGTTTTTGAGAAATTCTAGTTACTCTTTATTTCAATTAATAATCCTTTCTTCTGAGATAAGGTCTCCATTAGCCAACAAGCCTTGAATATTAAGTTTTACTTGTTCTAAATCGGTATTAAGAATGGTGAATTTAACTTCTCCATTTTCATTTACCCCTTAGAGAACCCGAAATCGGGTTCTAGATTCAAAATTTGCTTTTTACCACCTTCGGCAATAGACTTATAGATGGCTTCAACAATGATCATATCTCTTTTACCCATCTCCCCTGGTGCAAGATTAGGTGCGTCAAAAAGGATATGCTTTGCAAAATCATCCATTTGTAACTTTTGCTGGCTTTCATGCGGAAAATCAATCGTATTTCCAGTTGATGTTTTGCCACGGAGTGGGCCATAATTGTTTGCTGGGTTTAGCTCAAACCATCCTTTTTCGCATGAGGCATAAAGTCTGTTAGCATTGGCATTATGAGAGGTCATGATATTGCCGACAGCGCCACTTTTAAATTTAAACTGTGCAGTAATCGTCTCATCTGTATCTTTAAAATATTCTGGACGAGTACTAAATTCTTGTGCCGATACCGCTATTGGATTTTCTCCTGTTCCATAAATAAGGCTTTGCATGGCATAAACCCCCATATTAACCAAAGCTCCGCCACCAGATAATGCCCTATTTAAGCGCCATTGATTAGGATTACTACCAGAATAATAGCCTGCATCTGCAGAAATATATTGGATAGCCCCAAAAGTTTTTTCTTTAACAAAGCGTTTCACTTCTTGGGTATAAGGCTCAGAATGTAAACGATATCCCATACCCAATTTAACACCTTCTTTTTTACAGGCTTCTATAATGGCATCACATTCTTCAACGTTCATTGCCATGGGCTTTTCGCAAATAACATGCTTACCAGCTCTGGCCGCCCTAATACAAAAATCAGCATGCATACTATTGGGTAAAACCACATAGACTACATCAATATTCTCGTTGTTTTTTATGGAATCGAAATTTTCATAATTATAAATATTAGTTTCAGAAATTCCATATTTTGATGACCATATTTTCTCTTTTTCCGGAGTACCCGTAACTATTCCTGCTAGATAGCAATGTGCTGTATCTTGTAAGGCTGGTGCCAGTTGATACTTACTGTAACTACCTAAACCAACTAAAGCAACACCGAGTTTTTTCTTTTTTTGATTTGGTCCCATAGCGCAGGCTAATGGTAAATTAGCCGTCAGAGCTAATCCCCCAGCCCCTTTGCTTAGTTTAGTATTGAATGTTCTTCTATTCATTATATTATTTCAAATGGTGTGATGTTTTAAAGATAATAAAGTATTTAATCCATGTGCAATTCATTATCATTTGTTAAACAATATTCTTATTTTTAAAGACAGACTAATTCAACCAAAATGAAAAAACTATTTATTTCCTTGACTTTGTTTTTAACAGGTGTATTCCTTTTTGCACAATCAAGAAAGTTACCTTTAGACACTACGGTGACCACACAACATAGTGTAACCATTAATGGAACTCCCATCAATTATACAGCAACAACGGGAACGCAACCTGTTTGGGATGAAATGGGGGAACCGGTAGCTGCTTTACATTATACCTATTACACCAGAAATAATGTGAAAAACCGAGCAGCGAGACCCCTGTTGATTTCTTTTAACGGTGGACCTGGTTCCGGTTCTGTTTGGATGCATTTAGCCTATACGGGACCTAGAGTACTTAAAATTGATGATGAGGGTTACCCTGTGCAACCTTATGGTGTTAAAGAAAATCCTTTTTCGGTGTTGGATGTTACCGATATTGTTTATGTGAATCCTGCAAATACCGGTTATTCAAGAACCATCCCAGAAACAGGTAAAGACGTGGACCGAGAAAAATTCTTTGGTATCAATGCTGATATCAAATATTTGGCAGAGTGGTTGAATACCTTCGTGACCCGAAACAATCGTTGGAGCTCCCCTAAGTATATTGTAGGTGAAAGTTATGGAGGTACAAGGGTAATGGGACTTTCATTGGCCTTACAAGAACAACAATGGATGTACCTAAACGGTGTGATTATGGTTTCCCCTGCAGACTATAAACTTTATAATACCGGTGGTGCTGTAGAAAATGCCATTAGTCTGCCTTACTTTACCGCAGCAGCATGGCACCATAAAGCATTGCCTCAAGAACTGCAACAAAAAGACTTGTTGGAAATATTGCCCGAATCGGAAAACTACGCAATCAACACCCTTATTCCGACCTTAGCAAAAGGAGGTTTTATTGGGGAAACCGAAAAAAACGCGGCGGCAGAAAAAATGGCCTACTATTCCGGCCTTTCCAAAAAGGAAATACTGGACCAAAACTTGGTTGTACCGGTACAATATTTTTGGAAAAATTTACTCAAGGATAAAGGGTATACCATAGGCAGACTGGATAGTCGCTATTTAGGAATTGATAGACAACTCTCTGGAAGCAGGCCTGATTATTCAGCAGAGTTGACCTCATGGCTGCACAGTTTCACTCCGGCAATCAACTACTATCTTCAAGAAGAATTAAATTTCAAAACGGATATCAAATACAATATGTTCGGCCCTGTTAGACCATGGAACAATGATGATGATAATACCCGTGATAATTTGCGTCAGGCCATGGCCCAGAACCCATATTTAAATGTGTTGGTGCAATCTGGTTATTACGATGGAGCAACTACGTATTTTCAAGCAAAATATACCATGTGGCAAGTTGACCCTAGCGGACGCATGAAAGATAGGTTCGAATTTAAAGGATACCGTTCCGGACACATGATGTATCTGCGACGTGAGGATTTGCAGAAAGCAAATGATGACATTCGCACTTTCATAACTAGAACAGCGAATACCGGTAAAAGTGCTAAATATTAAAAATCATGGATTATGAAAAAAGTAATTGTTTTTATGGCTTTGGCCATATCACTTCATTTGACCGGACAGGATGTCCCACCTGCCGATTGGCAGATTAAAACTGCATTAATGGCGGTTCCCGATGATTATAAAGATGGGGCAAAAGTTTATGGGTATGATAATTCAGGAAACTTTGTCACCCTAAAAGAAGGCACAAACGACTATATAGCTTTAGCATCGGACCCTAAACAAAGTAAGTTTTCAACTGCTGCCTATCATAAGGAACTGGATGAATTCATGGCGCGCGGACGGGAATTAAAAGCGCAGGGAAAAGAGTTTCAAGAAATTTTTGATATGCGCGAAGAAGAAGTAAAATCTGGTAAATTAAAAATGCCAGATAAGACAACACTTTGCGTTTTTACGGGAGAGGTCAATCCTGAAACCAAGGAAATTGAGAATGGTTATGTGCGTTATGTGTTTTATGTGCCTTTTGCTACAGGTGAAAGTACAGGTTTACCAACCACGCCTACCCCACCAGGACATGCTTGGTTAATGAATCCGGGGACGCATAGGGCGCATATTATGATTACACCGCCCAAAGGATAAATACCATGACTAAAAAAGTAACTCCTATAATTGTATTGCTTGTGCTTTTTTCATTTTCCAAACCAGTAAAGGCCCAGGACTGGGCCAATCTGCAAAAATATCAAGAGGTAAATAAAGCTGTTGAAATCTATGGAAACCAACAAAATAGAGTGGTATTCATGGGAAATTCTATTACCGAAGGTTGGAGTAAGTCATTTTTCGAAGGAAAGCCTTATATCAATAGAGGTATCGGAGGGCAAACAACCCCGCAAATGTTATTGCGTTTTCGGCAAGACGTTATCGATTTAAAACCTAAGATTGTTTTAATCTTAGCAGGCACAAATGATATTGCAGGCAATACTGGCCCAATGACTTTGGAAGAGATTCGTGATAACATCCTCTCCATGGTTGAGTTGGCGCAAAGTAATGGTATCCTGCCCATAGTTTGTTCGGTGCTACCCGCTTACGATTATCCATGGCGACCAGGTTTGCAACCCAATATTAAAATTCCTAAACTGAACGCGATGTTGGCAAAAATGGCAAAGGAAAAGCAAGTGCCTTATTTAGATTATTTCAAAGCCATGGCTGATGAAAGAAACGGATTGCCAAAAAAGTTCACAACGGATGAAGTCCATTTGACCAACGAAGGATACAAAATGCTTAGCAAATTAGCAGAAGAAGCAATTCAAGAAGTTTTAAGTGGGCTTGAATGAAAAATCTTTTTAAACCAGCATCACTACTTTGTAATTTGCTCACTTTTCTTACTTTTTTCTTTGTAGGATTGTTTTTCGCGAAAATTATGGAAGTAGGCAAAGGACAAATGCTTGCTGCCGGAGCTATCGTTCTAGGTTATGGAATTATTTTCGCAAGCGTTGCACTTATAGGTTCGTTCGTTATAACCTATAAATTGAAACATAAAATTATCGTTCGAATAAATATTCTTTTACTGACAATATTGATAAGTTTCTTTGCCTATTTCACCTATCAATATCAAGTAAGGGAAAAATCAGAGCAAGAAGAAAAACAACTTATCCAAAAGAGCACCCAAAGAAATAAAATTCTAAATGCAGAAAAGACTCATTAGTATTCTAATACCCTTTAAAAATACTGAAAGATTTCTTTCTGATTGTTTAAATTCTATTTTAAATCAAAGCCATACAAGATGGGAAGTGATAGCCGTAAATGACCACTCTTCAGATTTAAGCAAACAGTTGCTGCAATCTTATTCGCAAAAGGATAACCGCATAAAGGTTTTTGATAACCAAGGAAAGGGAATTATACCGGCTTTAAGAACCGCTTACAGTCAAAGTTCAGGCGAGTACATCACTAGAATGGACTCCGACGATATTATGAAACCCAACCGACTTCAAGTAATGGTTGATTCCCTGACCATATATGGATTAGGCCATCTAGCTGTGGGGCAAGTCCACTATTTTTCAGAGCACGGCATTAGTAATGGGTACTCACGCTATGAAAAATGGCTAAATGGTCTGACTATAAATGGCACCAACTATGACGAAATCTATAAAGAATGTGTGATTCCTTCGCCCTGTTGGTTAGTACATAAAACGGATTTTGAACTTTGTGGGGCATTTGAACCAAATCGATATCCGGAAGATTATGATTTGGCCTTTCGCTTTTATCAGAAAGACTTAAAAGTTGTTCCCTGTAATACCGTTTTACACTTATGGCGAGATTATGATTCCAGAACCTCAAGAACCCATGAGCATTATGCCCAAAACTATTTTATCGCTATTAAAGTACACTACTTCCTAAAAATAGATTATGATAAGGAGCGCACCTTAGTAGTTTGGGGCGCTGGTTTTAAAGGAAAATCAATAGTTAAAGCACTGATGGAAAAAGCCATTCCTTTTGTCTGGTTATGTGATAATCCTAAAAAAATCAACAAACATATTTATGGGCAAGAACTTCATCATTTCTCCATGCTCAAAACCCTAGACCGGCCTCAAACTATTATCACGGTTGCCAATGAAGACGCACAAGCTGAAATAACAGCTTATCTAGATGGGTTAAAGCAAAGACCGGCTCTTGACTATTTCTTTTTTTGTTAGCCGTGAGTAAATCAATATTACCAAACTCTTAACAGCTTTTATTCAAAAACCAAAGGGTTTAAAACAGTATATTTACATAATCAAATTGAAGAATGCAGTTTAAACATCCGGAACTTCTTTGGGCACTTCTACTTCTGCTAATCCCTATATTCATTCATCTTTTTCAATTACGAAGGTTTAAAAAAACACCTTTTACCAATGTGGCCATGCTCCAGAAAGTGGTGGCTGAATCGAGAAAAAGCAATACTTTAAAAAAATGGCTCTTACTAACCACTAGACTTTTATTATTTGCCAGTTTAATTTTAGCCTTTGCCCAACCCTTTTTCGCTAAAGAAGCGGCATTAAAAGAAAAAGAAACGGTGATTTATTTGGATGATAGCTTCAGCATGCAAGCTAAAACAGAGGGCAGCACCCTTTTGGAAAAAGCAGTACAAGACCTGATTAAAGCGATACCGTCAACAGGTAAAATCAGCTTGTTCACCAATCAAAAAACATTTAAAGATGTTGAATTAAGAGCTATTCAAAACAACCTTTTACAGCTTCAAACTGGGTCTAAACAACTTAAGTATAATGACATTGTTTTAAAAGGGAGCACTCTGTTTTCAAATAAAAAAGGGATACAAAAAAATCTTATTTTGGTTTCGGATTTTCAAGACCAACTATTTGAAAATCAAATAGATTCCATAAAAGATATCCAATTGTATTTGGCTAAAATGAATCCGGATACATTTTCTAATATTGCTTTGGATACCGTTTATTTTGGAGCGCAAAAAAATGACCAATTAGAACTTATCGCTGAGGTTTCGGGCGTTCAGAATGACCAAACCCTGCCTATTTCCCTATATAACGGTAATACACTCATTGCAAAAACTGCGGTAGAACCTAGTAACAACGGAAAATCAAAGGTTGCATTTTCACTTCAAAAAGACCAACCGATCCAAGGAAGAATCCAAATTGATGATAATGGCCTTTTTTATGACAATCAGTTTTTCTTCAATATTGAGAAAAAAGAAAAAATTAAAGTACTTGCTGTCAATGAAGAATCTGATAATTACTTAAAACGTTTGTTTCAAAATGAAGAATTTGACTTTCTTTCATTTTCCCCTAATGACTTAAACTATAGTAAACTAACCACACAAAACCTTATCATATTAAACGGTTTAAAAGCAATACCAACAAGTCTTCAAAATATCTTAATTGAATACTACAAAGAAGGAGGGCATTTGGTCATCATACCCGCTCTAAAACCAGATTTGAATAGTTATAACAGTTTTCTTTCGCCATTGAGGGGGATTACCATATCGCATGGACAACAGACCACCCAAACAATAACCAAGATTTCATTCAATCATCCGCTATATAAAAATGTATTCGAAAAACAGGTCACCAATTTTGATTATCCTCAAATAGAGAAGTCTTTTCGTGCCAATTTTAGGGGTACAAAAGCCTTATCCTATTCAAATGATGAGCCTTTTCTGATAGCGTCAAATAACCTGTATCTTTTTACCGGATCGCTTGATGTAACCAATTCTAGTTTTATTAATTCTCCGCTGGTAGTACCCACTTTTTATAATATGGCGCAAAATAGTTTAAAACGATCTGAATTATATTTGACCCTAAAAACGAATGCTTCCGTGGACGTATCAACAGATTTGGACAAGGATAACATCATAAAAATGGCCTCTGCAAGGGAAAATTTTGTTCCATTGCAGCAAAATTTCAATAATCGAGTGCGGCTTAGTTTTCTTGAAAACCCAACTAGCGACGGTATCTATGCAGCGCTAAACGGAACGGATACCCTTCAACATGTTGCCTTTAACTACCTCAGGGACGAAAGCGTTCTGAACTATGAAAAAGCAAGCCTGTTGTCTTCTATCAACCAACAAAAGGGAATAGAAAACTTGTTTGAACAATTGGAACAAGATAATTCAATTACAGACTATTGGAAATGGTTTGTTATTTTTGCA
>CAYGUO010000053.1:0-17266 GCA_964353095.1 uncultured Flavobacteriaceae bacterium
CTACAGGGTTTTGTGTTGCCATTACTAAGAACGGAGGAGCCAATTTAAAGGTTGTATCACCAATGGTCACTTGCTTTTCTTGCATCGCCTCTAAAAGCGCCGACTGCACTTTCGCAGGAGCACGATTGATTTCATCTGCGAGGACGAAATTTGCAAAAATGGGACCTTTCTTTATAGAGAAGTCGTTTTCTTTAATGTTGTATATCATAGTACCCACCACATCAGCAGGCAAAAGATCTGGTGTAAACTGAATTCTACTAAAACTTCCTTTTACCGCTTTTGCTAACGTATTTATCGCAAGTGTTTTTGCCAACCCAGGAACCCCTTCCAACAAAATATGCCCTTGGCCCAACAAACCAATTAAAAGCCGTTCAATCATGTGGTTTTGACCAACAATGGCTTTGTTCATTTCTAAAGTGAGCAAATCAATAAAAGCGCTTTCCTTGGCTATTTTCTCATTAACGGCGCTAATGTCTATCGTAGTATTTTCTTCCATAGAGACTTTTGATGTGACTTTTGTTAGTGTAAAATTTTAACAGAGTGCAAAATGAAAATTTATTTAAAATTGCGCTGTTAATTATTGGTTAAAAAAACTTCGTAAGCCCCAGTTTTATGAAGAGTTTAAGGTATTAATTTTATATTTTCACCACTTATGCAAAATACCACTTCGTACTCAAAAATTATTGCAGGTACCATGACCTGGGGCAGCTGGGGAAAACAGCTTTCTTCTAGTGAGATGGTAAGCTTGATGAACTACTGCTTAGAAATTGGAATGCACACCTTTGATCATGCTGATATTTACGGTGATTACGGTACGGAATCTGATTTTGGAAAGGCTTTTGCCCAAAGTGATATTGAACGCTCATCAATTCAGTTGATTACCAAATGCGGAATTCAAATGACCAACGGGCGCCCCAATAAAGTGGCGCACTATCAGTATGATTCGGACTATATCATTAAATCAGCCGAGCAATCGCTTAAAAATTTACATACTGACTACTTGGATTTGCTGTTATTGCACCGGCCTAGCCCATTAATGCATCCAGACGAAATTGCAAAGGCCATTCAAAAGCTTTTTAACGATGGTAAGATAAAGGCATTTGGCGTTTCTAATTTTTCACCTGGTCAAATAGCGATGCTAGAGACTGCGGTGCCTGTTGGTGCCAATCAGGTGGAGTTTTCGCTTACCCATGATGACCCTATGTATGATGGCACTTTCAATGATTGTATGGCCAATAATAGAGTGGCGATGTCATGGAGTCCACTTGGCAACTTTTTTCGGGAAGAGAATGATCAAAATAAAAGAATTCAATTAATTTTAAATACGTTAAAAGAGAAGTATAATGTTGATGAAAGTCAGCTGTTATTGGCTTTTATTTTAAAACATCCGGCAGGTGTTCACCCAGTTGTAGGCACTGCTACAAGGCAAAGGTTAAAAGCTTCTATGGAAGCCATTAGCATAAATTTAGAATTACAAGATTGGTTTTTATTATTGGAAGCCAGTAAGGGCGAACAAGTTCCTTAATATTTTATATATGTCAAATACAGTTTTAATTACCGGAGCAACTAGCGGAATAGGAAAAGCTACTGCCGAATTACTTGCACAGAACAGATTTCAACTTATACTTTGTGGCCGTCGCCAAGAGCGCTTAAATGCATTAGAAAACAAACTAGGAACCTTAACAAAAGTAACTACATTAAATTTTGATGTTCGCGATAAGCAAGGGGTTTTTAATGCTGTTGCATCATTACCTGATGCGTTTTCTAAAATTGATATTTTAATCAATAACGCTGGTAATGCCCATGGTTTAGAGCCCATTGAAAGTGGTAGTCTTGATGATTGGGATGCAATGCTAGACATTAATGTGAAAGGCTTACTTTATGTTTCAAAAGCAGTATTGCCACAAATGGTAGAACGCAAAGCAGGCCATATTATTAATATTGGATCTACGGCAGGTAAAGAAGTGTATCCTAAAGGGAATGTATATTGTGCCAGTAAATACGCGGTTGACGCTATCAATCAAGGTATGCGACTTGACTTGAATGAATATGGTATTCGAGTTGGAGCGGTAAACCCGGGTTTAGTACAAACTGAATTTAGTGAAGTTCGTTTTAAAGGAGATACCCAACGGGCAGAAAAAGTGTACCAAGGTTATCAGCCTTTAAAGCCTGAAGATATTGCAGATATTATTCATTTTGTGGTAACGCGACCTTACCATGTAAATATTGCCGATTTAGTGGTCATGTCAACTGCTCAGGCAAGCTCTACTATTGTGAAGAAAAATCTATGATCAACAAACGCCTTTTAGTCAAAAACTTACTTGCTCATAATGACGAGAATAGTTTTTATGACAAAAAGCGTTTTATTTCTATTGGTGAAAAAGAAGGCAAAGCTAAATTTTTAAAGCATGTTTGCGCCTTAGCAAACAGCAACCCCAATAATAATTCATTTATCGTTATTGGTGTAGAAGATGAAGACAATAAAATTGTGGGGGTAGACTTTTTTGATGATAGCAAAATTCAGAATTTGGTCAATGCCTATTTAGATAATCCACCCAAAATTTCTTATGAAAACATTCCTTTTCCGCACTTGCCCGAAGGTAAAGTGGTGGGCTTGGTGACCATAGCTTCAAATGGTAAAATTTGTGCTTTGCGCAAGAACATTTGGAAATATTATGGCGGTGCCGTTTTTTTTAGGGAAGGGAGCATTAGTTTGCCAAAAGCCTTCGATATTGAGTTGGAAGATATCAATTCAGAGAAAGTGGCAACAATAGAGCAGCATGCCCGTAACAATATTGAATTGACTTTAGATGGCGTAATCGACTTTATCAATAACAGACATGCCAATTTGACGAGCAATTATAAAGTGTTTAAAGAGCAGTTTGTGCTTTGTTGGGCAGGGCATGAGAAAAAGGTTAAAAATGAAACTTATTATTCTCGGGTTGATATTGAGTTGATCAATGAACAAGTAAAACTATTTTATTCTGCTTTAGATGAAATTACCATCGCCTATAATGAAGATTCGTTTACTATTTTAGAATTTGTACAGCTCGGTTTAAATAAAGAACAAAAGTATTACCCACTTGAAGAAGTGACCATTGTATTTTCAGAAAATGGTAATTATTCGATCAATAGTGAATTGGTCTTTGAACCACCCCAGTACGACAAAAAAACACTGTTCCATATTTTTAATGCAAACAACGCCCTAATTCAAAAACTAGAGAAAAATATTAGATTGACCCCTGCTGAAAAAATAGATCTTTTGTATGTACCGGACACCTATTTGATTTGCTATCTCAACGGATTTGAAGATGCCAAAGAACAAATGGAAAGTGCTCGGCAGATCCTTAAAAAAACAGATCGTGATATTTATGAATCTTTGAAGGAGTCTTTGCGTGTTTTACGAAAAGTGAGGTATAACTAAACTTGCCCCAGCCATAGCAATTGATATGGCAGTACTTCTAAAAATCCGCTGCTTAGCTTACTTTTTGTATTGGTGATCAAGTCTTGATATTGCTGATTTTTTAAATATCCTAATTTGGTTATCCAACTGGCATCCACTACTTGTGGACTGTCGTCAAAATTGGCAATTACAAGCAAACCTTTTCCTGTGGCAGCAGTACGTTCAAAAACCAAAATATGTTCGTTGCCCGTATGATGTATTTTTAAATTGTCATTATCTGCAAAAATGGGATTGCTTTTTCTGATGCCAATCAAGCTTTTTAGCGTGTTGTAAAGTTCCGTTTGTGGGGTGTTTGTTTTGTTCAAATCAGCAATCACCTTCCAATCTTGTTGAGGCCTGTTCACCCAGCGATTATCTTCTTTTTTAGCCTTGTCTTTTAGAAAACTATAATCGTTTAAAGTGCCTATTTCGTCCCCAGCATAAATTAGCGGAATACCACCAAAAGCTAAAATAATACCGTGTAGCATGATAATCTTATCAACGGATTGGCGAATACCTTTTTTATCTTTCTTTAATAAACCTTGTTCCAAGCCCAAAAGTGATGCGGCACTGCCTGTAATTCGACCATCACCAGTTTTTGGATTGTACATAAATAGCATTCCTTTGGCAGGAGACCATGGTAATCGTTGGCAATAGTAATCCAGTAAGAATTTCCGGTGCCCTTGAGGATTCCAACCCATCTCATTTATAAATTGGTCATCCAGCCCTAATCCAATATCATCGTGGCATCGAATGTAATTTATCCAGGTTCCCTCTTTTGGTTTGTTAGGAACGTTGATCAAGCTCTTTTGTAATAAACCTGTTTTTTTGGTGGCGATGGAGTTCCATAGCAAAGCCATTAGCGAAGCATTGTAGGCAATCTCACATTCGTTGCCCCTTGTTGCCTCTTCTCCAAAATATTTAATGATGTTTTTTGGGGCAACAATCGCTTCCGCTAATAAAATGGTGCCTGGTGCGACAACCTGTAGGCACATTCTAAACAACGAAATGATTTGGTGCGCCTCTGGCAAGTTTTGCGAAATAGTTCCCATCTTTTTCCACAGAAAAGCCAAGGCATCAAAACGAACAATATCAACACCCATATTGGAAAGCTCAACCAAGTTTTCCAACATGGCTATAAAAACATCAGGGTTGGTATAATTCAAATCCCATTGATAGGAATTAAAGACGGTCATCGTCCATTTTTCCATCTCGGGGATGTAGGTAAAGTTTCCCGGTGAAGTTTCGGGGAAGACTTCAGGTAAGTTCTTTTCAAACGTATCGGGTATTGTTCTGTCAGAATAGGTGTAATAATAGTCTTGGTACTTTGTGTCTCCTACTTTGGCTTTTTTTGCCCACTCATGCTCATCTGAGGTATGGTTTACCACAAAATCTAACATTAAGAACATTTTTTTTGCCCTTAATTGTTCCGTTAGATTGGCCAAATCGGTTTTGGTGCCATATTGTTTGGCAATTTCCGTATAACTATTGACCGCATAACCACCATCATTTTCTCCTTTGGGTCTTGTTGTAATGGGCATTAGATGTAAAAAGTTGATCCCTAAATCTTCAAAATAAGGTAGCTTTTCTTGAAGTCCTTTCAGGTTTTTATTAAAGTGATCTACATATAACTGCATACCCATCATTTGCTCAGATTGGTACCAGTTTCCCATTTGTATGCGTTCTAGATCTTGTTCTTTTAAGTGGGCCGGGCGTTTTTTGAAAAGAATAGGAAGTTTGTTCAATAGTTTTTCAAAAGCACCATGCTCCTCATTGGGATAAATGCCCAAAAATAGATCTTTGATTAAGGTAAGATTGGTTGCCAACCGTAGTTCAAATAAATGGGTGGCATCGTTTTTCTTTGACCTTGAAGCAAGTAGTTGATGTAAAGCAGCCTGGTTCATTTTACGCTTCTAATTGTGATAAAGTAGGGAGCGCTATAATAGCACCATAGTTGGTAGTGGTTATCGCTCCTGCTTTATTGGCTTTTTCAATCATATTCAACAATAACTTATTATCGTCAAATACCATATTAAAATCTGAAAGTTCAGCTATCTGATAAAGTAAACATCCAATAAATGCATCGCCTGCGCCAGTGGTGTCCACTGGAGTGACTTTAATACTAGGGACGGTATGCTTTAAGTTGGAAGCGCTTACATAGGTGCCATCTTTGCCTAAAGTAATTACAATAATTTTTGCACCTACTTCATGAAGCACTTCGCAGGCATCTTCAACAGTATCTTTTCCAGAAAGTAAGAAAGCTTCTTCCAAGCTGAATTTACATAGGTGTGATTTTTCAACAAAGGGCATGCATTTTTTAATGAACACACCTTCATTTTCTTTCCAAAGGTCAATTCTAAAATTAGGATCAAAACTGATGAAAGAGTCTTTGGTCAAGCCGTCAAAAAAATAATGGCCGTAGGCTTCTTCCAATGCTCCGCCCAGTAGGGCCGTGGCAGCCCCTAAATGAATCATATTCCGTTGGAATTCTTTCTTGATGGAAGAGTCATATTTTAATTCCTTATCTGCACCTCTACTAAACACAAAATCACGCTCCCCATCTTCTGCTATTGATACAAATGCCAATGTGGTGAAGGTTTCAGAACGTTGAGACATGGTAATATCTACTCCTTCATTTTTGAGCACTTCTAATAAGAATGATCCAAAAGGATCTTTGCCAACACAGCCGATAAAAGAACTTTTACCCCCTAACTTTGATATGGCACAAGCAACGTTAGCGGGTGCACCTCCAGCTTTTTTGGTAAAGGTAATGGCTTTTGAAAGGTCACTGCCTTGGTTTTCAGCGACAAAGTCTATTAGTAGTTCACCGATGCAAAAAACTCGGGTCATGATTTGTTGATTTTAAATAAGAATACAATTTACATAGAATTCCATTGCTTATCTAAAAATAGGGATTAGATGCACGAAATCTTCACTTTAAATTGATATTAAAAAATAAAATTGTTGTTATTATTGTCAAAAAATATAAAATGAGGAGACTCGTAATAGGCGATATCCATTCAGGCTTGAAAGCCCTAAAGCAATTATTGAAAAGGGCAAAAGTTAGCTCAGAAGACCATCTTATTTTTCTTGGAGACTATGTAGATTCATGGAGTGAAGCTTTTGAAACCGTATCGTTTTTAATCGCCTTGGGCAAAACCCATAATTGTACTTTTATTCGTGGTAATCATGATGAACTATGCAAAAACTGGATGTTGAACGATGTCGAAAACCCTAAATGGCTAGCGCATGGCGGGCAGGCAACAAAAGAGTCCTATTTAAAAGCGGGAAAGGAAAATTGGGAACCACACTTGTTTTTTTTCTCTTCTTTAGAGAATACGTATCTTGATGAAAACAATAGATTGTACCTTCATGCGGGATACACGAACCTGAATGGAATAGCATTTGAGTACTTTGAAAAACTGTTTTATTGGGATAGAACCCTTTGGGAGCTTGCCAAGGCTATAGACCCAAAATTAAAATTAGGTGATAAAAATTATCCAAAGCGCCTCACGCATTATAAAGAGGTTTTTATTGGGCATACCCCCATTTCTAAAGTAGGGCATGCGATACCGGACAAGGGTGCCAATGTTTGGAATGTGGATACTGGCGCGGCTTTCAAAGGCCCATTGACCATGATGGATGTGGATACAAAGGAATTTTGGCAGAGTGACCCTGTTCAAGATTTATATCCAAATGAAAATGGTAGAAACTAAATAATTATAAAGATCTTTACAAAAACGCTTTTATGTCTTCAAAAAATATTCGGTTAGAAGTAATGCAAGCCATTGAGCCAAAAGTTCATGGTTTTATGGATGAATTTTTAGTGCCAGCAGAAAAAATATGGCAGCCTAGTGATTTTCTTCCTAATTCTCAAGAAGATTCTTTTTTTGATGAAGTTGAACAAATCAGAGAAGAATCTAAAGAATTGGGATATGATTTTTGGGTAACCTTGGTAGCTGATACCATAACAGAAGAGGCTCTACCGACCTATGAATCTTGGTTAATGGATGTAGAAGGAATTGACCAACACTCAGGCAAAGATAATGGCTGGTCAAAATGGGTGCGTGCATGGACTGCTGAAGAGAATAGACATGGTGATGTGCTCAACAAATACCTCTATTTATCAGGTAGGGTAAATATGCGAGAGATTGAAATTACCACACAGCACCTCATTGCTGACGGATTTGATATTGGAACAGATAGAGACCCTTATAAGAACTTTGTGTACACCACTTTTCAAGAATTGGCAACGAATATATCGCACAAGCGAGTAGGTCAAATGGCGAAGAAAAAAGGGAATGTGCTGTTGGGAAAAATGTGCAATATTATTGCAGGTGATGAGATGAGACATCATATAGCCTACAGAGAGTTTGTGAATACCATTTTTGGTCAAGACCCTAACGGTATGATGCTTGCATTTGCAGATATGATGAAGAAGAAAATTGTAATGCCTGCCCACTTCTTAAGGGAGTCTGGAGGAGAAATTGGTACAGCTTTTGAACTTTTTTCCAATTGTGCACAACGGCTTGGTGTTTATACCGCGCAAGATTATGTTGATATCTTAAGAAAGCTAAATGAATATTGGGCAATCGATAAAATGGGATCACTTTCTGAACAAGCTGAAAAGGCCAGAGACTATTTGATGAAGTTGCCAGATCGTTTACAGCGGATATCAGAACGTATGAAGTTCAGTGAAGACCAATATAAATTTAAATGGGTTGAAGCAAACGGAAGATTATAAAAAAACCGGTTTCGAAAGAAACCGGTTTTTTTTGGTGGTTATTTAAATTAGGTGTTTTAAAGTTTACCTGATTTGTGTTCATCTTGCCACTTTGCAAGTTTTTTCCACTCACCCTTATAAGCCATTTTAGCCTGCATTGGCCATGAAGCTGGGTCGTGTATTTGATAACGTTTTCCGCCAGAGTCTAGCACCTCTTGACATTTAGCCACGGTAGCATCAGAAAGTGCTTGCCATGTTTTGATGCCAAAATTGTGAAATAAGCCTTCGATTTTTGGGCCAATACCTTCAACAAGTTTTAAATCATCTTGCTTTATGCGTTTTCCAAAAGCTGCTTTGGCTGCACCTGCATCAAACGCTATTGCAGTTGCACCGGCCGCGAGGGAAGAAGCAACTTTAGGTTTAGAAACTGGAGCGGGTGTCACGCTTAACTTCTTGTTACAGGCATCTAAATCTGCCTTTAACCTTGCATTTTTATCTTCAAGGGCCTTTAGCTCGGCAGAGTTGTCAATAACCTCTCTTTTACCTTTGCCCCAGTAATATCCAATTATTCCACATATTAATCCTGTTAAAAGTGGAATTAACCAGCACCAAATATTGTCAAAATTCATTTTTTAATTGTTTAAAATGTTAGTATTAGTTAAGTGTTACTGCGGTTCTACGATTTTTAGACCTGCCTTCTTCTGTATTGTTAGAAGCAATTGGAACATCAGGCCCTTTCGACGTGGAATTAATTTTAGAAGCTGAGATGCCATTTCTAATCAAATACGATTTGGCAAAATCAGCTCGCTCTTGTCCAAGAGTAGTGTTGGTTATTCTACTTCCGGTATTATCAGTATGTCCCACTACATTACAAGTGGCATCTGCGACCTTATCCAAATACCTCGAAATATTTGCCACTTTTTGACGCTGTTCAGCGGTTAAATTTATAGCGGCTTCACCACTGTCAAAATAGAGCACCAATGGGTTGGCCACGATTTCATCGTGTAGCGCTTGTAATTCATCAGCATCGTTTTCGTTGTCTACGGTGATTTCATAAGTGATAGGACCCAATAAGGTACTTTCAAGTGGTAATAAGCTTTCCATTAGGCGACCAAAAGTATTGGTTTGTGCAGATGATATACCATTTGATACCAAATAGTTTTTTACTGCATTGGCGCGTGCAAATCCAAGATTGGGATAAGCTGAAGGATTGTTTTCATCAGAACGGTACAGGCCGGTAATATTAATAACCTTGTTTGTGTTCTCTAACAAGTATGATTTTAAACTTTCAACGCCATTACCTACATTTTCTGAAAGCGGTAAAAGAATGCGTTCAGATGATAAGTCAAAGTTGAAATTATCATTCACATCAAACGCATATTCACCATCCTTAAATGCAAAAGGAAATGAAGTGGGTTCTGGTGTTGTAACAGGAGCTATCTCTTCTTTCACCGGTTCATTATCGGTTGTCGCCAAGCGACAATCACTACAACAGGTAAAATAAAAATAGGTTCCTATTAAAATGGTAATTAGCATACCAAATAAATAGGGGAGGTTTTTCGTCATGTTTAATAGTATTAGTGTTTGAGGCACAAAGTATTAAAAATTAGTTAAAAAATAGAGAAATAATCAAGGAAAATATTAGTTACCAAAGGATTACGAAAATTATAGCGCTTTTTTCGATAATTTTAAAAATCATCAAACTGATAAAAAAACAACCAATTATACAGTTTTTTTAACCACTTATAACAGTACGGCTTTTAGTTTAAAAGATAATTAGCACCTTAGTTGTATAAAATATATAACCTTTTTCTCCCGACGAAGTTCCGGCATTGAAATAGGTTTCTCAAAATGTAAGTTTGAGTTAGTTAAGTTGGTTTTAAAAGCCGTTACCCTAGTGGAGTGACGGCTTTTGTTTTTCTCAAAAAGTAAAACACAGTTAAGTTTTTACAAGTCAAATTTGATACCCTGTGCTAATGGTAGCTCTGTGGTATAGTTGATGGTGTTGGTCTGTCTTCTCATATAAATCTTCCAAGCATCAGAGCCACTTTCACGACCACCGCCAGTTTCTTTTTCACCACCAAATGCCCCGCCAATTTCAGCACCTGAGGTACCAATATTTACGTTGGCAATACCGCAATCACTACCTGCGGCAGATAGAAAACGTTCTGCCTCGCGAAGGTTATTGGTCATTATAGCAGAAGATAAGCCCTGTACGACACCGTTTTGTTGTGCTATGGCATTTTCAACATCACCAGAATATTTGAGTAAATATAAAATAGGGGCAAAAGTCTCTTCCTGAACCGTTGCATAAGAGTTTTCAGCCTCTACAATAGCTGGTTTTACGTAACAACCACTTTCATAGCCTTTGCCCGATAAGACTTCACCTTCAACAATTACCTTACCACCTTCTTTAACAACACTTTCAAGAGAAGCATTGTAATTGGCTACGGCATCTTTATCAATAAGTGGGCCTACATGATTATTTTCATCTAACGGATTACCTATGCGTAATTGTTTGTAAGCATCAACAATACTTGTTTTAACTTGATCGTACATTGATTCATGAATGATTATCCTACGGGTTGAGGTACATCTTTGACCAGCGGTGCCAACGGCTCCGAAAACTCCGCCAATAACGGTCATTTTAATATCAGCATCTGGTGTCACAATAATAGCATTGTTGCCACCAAGTTCTAATAATGATTTGCCTAAACGAGCAGCAACAGCTTGGGCAACAATCTTACCCATTCTAATGGATCCCGTTGCTGAAACCAAAGGCACTCGTTTATCTTTGGTCATCATTTCACCAACTTTATAATCCCCGTTAATTAAACAAGAAATACCTTCTGGCAGCTTATTTTCTTTTAAAACTTTTGCAATAATATTTTGACAGGCAACACCGCATAAGGGTGTTTTTTCAGAAGGTTTCCAAACACAAACATCGCCACTTACCCAAGCCAGTGCGGTATTCCAGGCCCAAACAGCAACCGGAAAATTGAAAGCGGAAATAATACCAACAACCCCTAATGGATGATATTGTTCATACATACGGTGGCCAGGGCGTTCAGAATGCATGGTCAAACCATGTAATTGTCTCGACAAACCAACTGCAAAATCACAGATATCTATCATCTCTTGAACTTCTCCTAACCCTTCTTGATAAGATTTGCCCATTTCATAAGAAACCAGTTTGCCCAGCGGTTCTTTGAGTTCTCTTAGTTTTTCACCAAACTGTCTTACAATTTCACCACGTTGCGGTGCAGGCATCGTTTTCCAATCTTTAAATGCAGTAGTGGCTGCTTCCATCACCTGCTCATATTCAGCTTTGGTAGTTGCTTTTACTTTGCCAATAAGCGCGCCATCAACTGGTGAATACGATTCAATCAGTTCCCCAGCGCCAAAATGATGTTGTCCTGTTGAGGTTCCCTCATTAATAGCTTTTAAACCCAATTGTTTTAAGGCGGTATCCAATCCGAAAGCTGAAGCGATTTTTGACATTTTATAACTTTTTAAAGTGGTATTGTTAGAATTTTACAAAATTACAAAGAATAAAGGGTAGCTAAAAGTAAAACAATACCTATCAGCGCAGGAAGTGCTTGAATAGTGAATATCTTTTTTGAAACTGAAATTGCGCCATAAATACCCGCAATCGCTACACAGCCTAAAAAGAAAAGGCCCACGTATAACTGCCAATGAACATCTTGGATTAAAAGTGACCATATTAGCCCTACAGCCAAAAACCCATTATATAGCCCTTGGTTTGCCGCCATTGATTTTGTAGGTTCAAACAAATCAGGCGGGAAGTTTCTAAATACTTTTCGTCCTTTTGTTGTCCATGCAAACATTTCTAACCATAAAAAGTAAAAATGTAAGAGGGCAACTAAGGCCGTAATCAGTTGAGCAGCAAGTAACATAAATTATTTATTTTTTGCAGTGTAGCGTTCATCAACAGGCATAATCGTTCCACAATTATTGCATGTGCGTAATGCTTCAGATTTATAAAAGAATTCAAAATGGCTCAGGAAATCTTTTTCAATATCTTGAAGAGTAAAGTAGGCCTCATACAATTTGTGATTACAATGATCGCAGAACCATAAAAGCCCATCATCTACGTTCATGTCAGCTCTTTTGCGTTCAATGACCAAACCAATTGAATCTTTAAAGCGAACCGGGGAATGAGGCACTTTTGCAGGGTGTAAATACATATCCCCTGGCCCGAGCTTCATGGTTTTCTTTTCTCCAGCTTCTTGTATGTGCACTTCTATATTCCCTTCTAATTGATAAAACAGTTCTTCCGTTTCATTATAATGGTAATCTTTTCTTGCATTGGGCCCTGCAACAATCATTACAATATAATCTCCTGCGTCTTTATATAAATTTTTGTTACCAACAGGGGGCTTGAGTAAGTCTCTGTTTTCTTCAATCCAATTGTTCAGATTAAAAGGAGCTTTTATGGCCATGGTTTTTTGTGAAAGTTACAAAAATCATCTTGTAGTTGCTTATAATGAATAAGGCCCACATTGCTGTGAGCCTTATCCTAACCATTGAAATACTTATTAAAACACTTAATCTAAAATTTGCAACTGATCTTTTATTTTTTGAAGAAAATCTGTGTATAGAAAAGTTTTCCTTCAGAATTTTCTTTAACACATACTGCGGTGTGGGTAAAATCACCTTCGATAGTATTTTTATGAGATACGCTTTCTAACCAACCTTGAAGAGCCATTTCTGCCTCAGGATAATTTTTAGCTACATTTTCAGCAACATGGGTCGCATTGGTTTCCTTAGCTATTTTTGTTGCCCTATCATTAAAATTATCGTGACTTATCTTGTCTGCTACAATCATAAATTGAGTGTGTTGCTTTGCATATTTATAAGTTTCAGCACTAAAAGTTAAGGTACTAAGCCCGTTTGCCGTTCTGTAGTCATTTATAACATTATACAGTTGAGTTTCTGTCTCTGATATGTTCAGTTCAATTGCTTCAACATTGTTCTCCTCATTTTCAAAAAGGGCTTCTTCATCTGCCACAGAAGTTGAACTACATGATGTTATTACTAGCGATAAGATAAGTAGTAGTGTGGGGAAATGTAATCTCATAACTCTTAAATTGTTAATGGTTGTGTTTCTAATTGTTCAGCTAAAGTATATGGAGTCATGAGCGAAACCTCAAAATATCTTTAAGAAACCCGTTTTATTCGTTAAGCTGCAACATCAGGTATGATAAGGGGTAATCGACTAAATGCAAAGATCATTTTGTCGAAGATATGAGACGTTTTGAGCGAATTTAGGCTTCTTGTCGATAGGTCAATACTGTTCATCGGAATACGATAAAAACGAAGTTGGGTGAACGGCAAAAAAGTATCGACTAGTGGTATTAATCTTGTTCTTCCGAAGCAGAATTGTCCTCTTTTTTAAAAACGGCACTGAACACTAAAGCACCAATATCGCGAACGGGTCGGTAAAGAAGAGAGTCTTCTTTAGTGCTTTGATTGATAAACTTAAAAGATGAAGTGGCCTTTTCAAAGAAAATAAGAAGCGCACCTAGAATTACAGCAACCTTAAGGGCCCCAAAAATAGCACCGGCAATTTTATTTAGAATACCCAACATCGCAAAATCTGCAATTTTAGTCAAAAACTTACCTGCGAGGTGCACTAATAGCACGATAGCGATGAAAGTAATTAAGAACGATGCAATTTTAATATAGCGGTCGTTCCAGTTCATGTTTTGAGAAAGGTAGTCACCTGCGATATAAGAAAAGTGGATAGACCCATAAATACCGGCAATCAAAGCCACCAATGAGGCTAATTCTACAAAAAGACCATTTTTGAGTCCTTTGTAAAGTCCCCAAATCAAAAGAATACCCAAAACAATATCTAAAAAACTCATTACCACGGTTTGGGCAAATATAAAACATACTTCTTGCTATTTGGCATTCAGTTTTTGAATCAATTCTATTTTCGATTTAACCTGAAATATTTGATATAATTTTTTTTGGTAGGTTTTTACCGTATTCACACTAATGTTATTTTCTTTAGCGGCATTCTTATAAGAAACACCTTTTAGGAAAGAGTTTAGAATATTAAATTCTCGATCAGATAGCACCACCTTGTAGTTTCTTTCTACTTGGTCTTTTGAAATAGGCGCATTACTGTGTTCTGATTCAAACTTGAAAATAGCCATTTCTATATTTGCCTTTAAACTTGACTCATTAAAGGGCTTTACAATATATCCGTAGGGCATGGTTTTTTTTGCCCTGTTCAAAGTATCTTCATCAGATAGGGCGGTAAGAAAGATAAACGGAATCTGTAGTTCTTCATTAATTTTCTGTGCAATTTCAATACCGTCTTGGCTACCTTTTATATTGATGTCTAATAGTACAATGTTTGGTGAAAGGTTTTTTATGAGTTCAAGGGCGCGTTCGCTTTTCATCGCATAGCCTAAGGTTCTATGCCCCAGGTTGCTAAGAATAATCTTAATTTCTTCAATAATTAGACCTTCATCTTCGACAATAAAAAAACTAGCCATTTTTCGTTTTATATTCTTGAATTATAATATTTATTTCTGTACCGCTGGTAATTGTTATCGTTGATTTACCTTCCAATTGCTCCACCAATGAAGAAACCAATTTTTTACCGAAAGAGTTTGGAGCAATATCTTCAAGGTTAAAACCAATTCCGTCATCTTTTACTATTAGGTTTAAACACTCATTTTTTTCTTTTAATGAAACCAAGATATTGCCTTCAGTTTCATTTGGAAACGCATATTTTAAACTATTGGAAATAAGTTCGTTTATAATCAGGCCTAAAGGCACCAAGGTGTCAATATCCACATCTAAATCATCTAAATCCAGAGTAAGGCCAACTTTATTGGGTGTGACATTATAGGTGTCAAAAAGTTCTGTTGTCAAACGCTTTAAATAGGTTTTGGCGTTTACTTCTCTTAAATTTTTGTTTTGATAAAGATCTTGGTGGATCAAAGCCATGGAGCGCACACGCGTTTTACCCTCTTTTAAGGCATGTTGCACCTGTTCGTTGTCAATAGAAGCCCCTTGTAAGGTCAATAAACCAGAGATTAACTGTAGATTGTTTTTAACCCGGTGATGTATTTCCTTGAGCAAAATCTCCTTTTCTTTAAGTGCCTTGGATAGGTTTTTCTTTTGGTCCAGGTATTTTTTAATTGTTTTAAAAAGCAAACCACATAAAATAGTAATTAAAACAAGGGCAATAGAAGTAATTAATATGGCTCTATTCTTCTGTTGCAGTCGCGCTTCGTTTGCCTTATTTTCCAAATCTAAAACGGCAATTTTATTCTGTTGCTGTTGAAATTGAAATTTGGCATTATTTTCTTCTATTTGTTCTTGCTGATTCTGATTATAGATAGAATCTTTAATGGTGCTATACTTTTTTAAAAAAAGCAGCGATTCTTTAAAATCGTTTTTAGCTTCATATCCTTTGGCCAGTATATCATAAGCCGCCTGTTGCTGATGTAATGACTGTCTTTGTTCTGAGCCCTTTAAAATTTCTTTTGCTTGTTCAATGGCATTATCATACTGTTTTAGTTCGTAATAAACTTCTGCCAAGCTTACTCGTGATTCTGCTATATTGTATTGACTTGGTAGTTTTTTTCTAATCTCGAGTGCTTTTTTATTAAATGTTAAAGCTTCGGATAGTAGCCCTTGATGACTTTTTAGGTATCCCATAAAGTCAAAATGAAAACCCAGTCCCCATTGCGTATTCAGTAGGGAATCTAAATGACCTTGTTGCCTTAGGTGATATTCTGCTTTATCAAATTTTTGTTGCTCTATGTAGGTAAGCCCAAGGTTAGCATGAACATTTGCTTGGCCAAGCGTGTCATTGATTTTTTGGTAAAGTTTTAGGGATTCTAAATATCTTTCTATCGCTTTATCTTCTTGCCCATTACTTCCGTAAAATATGGCTAGGCCATTTGTTGCCCCTGCCATTTTTTTTTCATCTTTCATGGCTTGATAAATCTCATAAACTTCAAAGAGATATTTTTGAGCTTTTTGATTATAGCCCATAAATACATTCATAATCCCTAATTCATCGGCCACAAAGGCCAGCTCAGTGGAATCTTTTTGTTTTTTAAAGTACGTGTAACAAGGTTCCAGTAAACGAATGGCATCAACATAGTCCCCTTTAAGGCGACTTGCATGCCCATTGAGTCTATGGGCTTTCATTAAAAGAGAACTGTCTGATTTAGTGCTTTCTAAAGCTAGAAGTTTATTGATGTAGTAGCCTACGCTATCAACATTGGTTTCAATAGCAATTTCAGCTCCTTTAAATAGAATACTTGAAACACTATCTTTTGTAGTATTGGTCAATTGCTCATTGATACTATCAAGGGCACTTTGGGCACTGCCCAGAACACAAAAAAGAAGAAAACAAATAAATGTTGGTAAACGCATGAAAACATTTTTTATAGAACAGTTGACCCGTAGGGATTGGGCCTATTTTTCTAAACTTACTAGCACTAACCTTTCTAATTCCATTAGGTTTTCTGCTAGCCTTAATATAAGTAAATCTTGTTTCACTGCGTAAGTGGCCAATGAGTCAACTACAAAATAATCCATATTCGGGGGTATCTGATTTTAGCACCTAATCATTTCTTGAAAATAATTCTATCGTAATCTCTTTTTCAATAGTGTCATCCAATTCAATGGTAATTTCCATACCTTGGTTTAGAGCCTTCCAAATAAGATAGCTTGTGCAAGCGAGTATAACAGGTACAATAATCCAAAGACTTAAGTTTAGCATAAAAAGAAACACACTAAAAGCCGCTATACTTATTACATATAAGGCTGCAATCGTATGCTTTGATTGAACAAGTGTTTTTGTTCTTGACGTTTCAGTTTTGGATTGCTCTAAATATGCTGAGGCTCGATTCTGGTCTTTTAATAAAATACTATGTTCCATAATGTTTTAGTTTTTGTTCGTTACAAATCTCCCTTAAATAACAAGGGCTACAAACACCCATGTGGGTGAAAATCAATTATTTGTATAAACGGTCGGATTTGTCTTATACTTGGTATTTTATTACAGTAAAAAAAGCATCATTCAGATTTACCGAAATTCAGTT
>CAYGUO010000054.1:0-17233 GCA_964353095.1 uncultured Flavobacteriaceae bacterium
ACGGAGATGGTATAAATGATGAATTGGATGATTTTCCATTTGATCCGGATAAGGCTTTCAATAATTTTGCTCCTTCGGTAAATTCTACTGGTAAATTGGTATACGAGGACCTTTGGCCAAGTAAAGGAGATTATGATTTTAATGATTTAGCATTAGAATATGCGTTTAACCTGATTGCAAATGCAGATAACATGATTACCTCTATTGATGCAACTTTTACCATAGAAGAGATTGGTGGTGCTTTGCATAATGGTTTTGCGTTTGTGTTGCCTATTGACCCCATTTTAGTGGAAAGTATTGATGGCCAAATTATAAATGGAGGCTATGAAACCATTGCGCCCAATGGCACTGAAACCGGTAATGCGGTTAATGAAACTGTGGTAATTGTGGTTGGTGATGCATTTGATTTAAAAGGAACCACAGTTGATGTTAGCATAGAGTTCACGTCTCCCATAAGCAGCTCATTATTGGGTGATATCCCCTTTAATACCTTTTTAATAGCAAATGGTGATAGAGCAAGGGAAGTGCATTTGCCAGATTTGTCCCCAACAAGCAAAGCGGATTATTTAGGAACTAAAGATGATTTTTCAGATGCCACAATAGGGCGTTATTACAAAACGAAAACCAACTTGCCTTGGGCCTTAAATATATATGAAGGGTTTGAAACACCGCCAGAATCAGTTCCGATTACCCTTCAATATCCACGATTTATAAATTGGGCAAACTCTGGTGGCACAGAGAATCTAGACTGGTATATACGATAGAATTTACGTGATTTTAATGTTTTACAACGATTATAGGTCGTTTGACAACAATATTTTCCAGACTTAAAAATGTAAGATAATATTTACAAACAAATAACGAAAAAACTTAATAAATGAATATTGCAGTAATTGGTACAGGGTATGTTGGTCTAGTGACCGGCACTTGTTTTGCAGAAACGGGAATAAACGTTGTCTGCGTTGATATTGATAAAAAGAAGGTTAATATGCTCCGTAACGGAGAAGTGCCTATCTATGAACCAGGTCTTGATGCCTTGTTAGAACGTAACATTGATAAAGGTAGAATTTCTTTTACGACCAGTTTACAAAAAGCAATCAAAGATTGTGATGCAGTATTCATCGCGGTAGGGACTCCACCAGATGAAGATGGTAGTGCCGATCTAAAGTATGTTTTGGGTGTTGCCAGAGAAATTGGACAACACATGGAAGATTATAAGGTAATTATAACCAAGAGTACGGTACCTGTTGGCACCTCTTATAAGGTTAAAGCTGCTGTTGAAGAAGAATTGGTGAAGCGAAACGTACGTATTCCATTTGATGTAGCTTCCAACCCTGAGTTTCTAAAAGAAGGTAGTGCTGTAGATGATTTTTTAAAGCCGGACAGAATTGTAGTGGGTATTGAAAGTAAACGAGCTGAAAAAGTTATGAATAGGCTTTACAAACCATTTTTAATGAATGGTCACCCATTACTGTTTATGGATATCTTCTCATCTGAGATGACTAAGTATGCAGCAAATTCTATGCTCGCTACTAAAATCAGTTTTATGAATGATATTGCTAACCTGTGTGAACTGGTTGGGGCGAATGTTGATTTAGTTCGTAAAGGAATTGGTTCTGATAGCCGAATTGGTAATAAGTTCATATATCCTGGTACTGGGTATGGTGGCAGCTGTTTTCCAAAAGATGTTCAGGCGTTGGTTAGAACAGCAGATGAGTATGGCCACTCTTTAGAGGTGTTAAAGGCCGTTGAAGCGGTAAACTATAGACAGAAAACGACACTTGTTGAAAAGATTAAACGTCATTTTGGTGATGATTTAAAAGGAAAACAATTTGGTATGTGGGGATTGGCCTTTAAACCAAAGACAGATGATATGCGTGAAGCTCCGTCATTGGTCATTATAGAACAATTAAAGGCTTTAGGGGCTGAGGTCAGGGCATACGATCCAGTTGCCATGGAAGAAGCAGAACGAATATTGGGCAATTCCATAGAATACGCAAAAGACGAATACGATGCCGTAATCGATGCAGATGCGCTGATTGTAGTAACCGAATGGTCTGAATTTAGAATGCCAAACTTCAGAATTCTTGAAAAGCTTATGAACCAACATACCATTTTTGATGGTCGAAATGTTTACGACCCAGAAGAGATGGAAGAAATTGGTTTTAACTATTATAGTATTGGTCGTGAAGCTGTTAGGTTAAAAGAAACAGCTCAAGTATAAACGCATTTTATAATTAAAAGATGAAAAGAATATTAGTAACCGGTGGTGCAGGCTTTGTGGGGTCACATTTATGTGAACGACTTTTAAAAGAGGGGAACGAGGTCGTTTGTATGGACAACTATTTTACGGGGCGTAAAAGCAAAATTGTTCATTTGATGGACAACCCGTATTTTGAATTAATAAGGCATGATGTTACGTTGCCCTATTTTATTGAAGTTGACGAGATTTATAATCTGGCATGCCCGGCTTCACCAGTTCATTATCAGCATAATCCTATCAAAACAATTAAAACTTCTGTATTAGGGGCAATTAATATGTTGGGATTGGCGAAACGAATCAATGCCAAAATTTTACAAGCCTCTACTAGTGAAGTCTATGGAGATCCTGAAATACATCCGCAACCTGAGAATTATTGGGGGCATGTAAACCCCATTGGTATACGCTCTTGTTACGATGAGGGTAAACGCTGTGCAGAATCGTTATTTGTAAACTACCATCAGTCTAACGATGTTTTGGTTAAAATCATCAGAATATTCAATACTTATGGCCCCAGAATGGAGCCAGATGATGGACGTGTAGTTTCCAATTTCATCATGCAGGCATTACAGAATCAAGATATTACGGTTTTTGGTGATGGATTGCAAACCAGAAGTTTTCAATATGTGAGCGATTTGGTCGACGGAATGATTAAAATGATGGCTACAGAAGATGAGTTTATAGGTCCTATCAATATTGGTAACCCAGGCGAATTCACAATGCTTGAACTTGCCGAAAATATTATTGATTTGACCGGTTCAAAATCTAAGATCATCCATTTGCCACTACCATCTGATGACCCTATGCAGCGTAAGCCGGACATTTCTTTGGCTAAAGAGAAATTGACCGATTGGGAGCCTAATGTTGATTTAAGAACAGGATTGGCCAAAACAATCAAATATTTTGATGGTACACTGCAAGACAAGTCTATTCAAGCACTTGTAAATTCATAATTAAAGTTTAAAAAGGATGCTATGGATGCTGTCAAGATAATCATAAACGTTATAGAGCTATTAGTTGTCGCATATTTTGGTTTTGCATCCATATATATCTTTTTGTTTGCCTTTGCGGGTCTTTTTAGTACTAATAAAAAGACCTCCATTATGAATAAGAAACGAAGGTTTGCCGTTCTCATTCCGGGTTATAAAGAAGATAATGTCATTGTTGAAGTTGCAAGGCGTGCGCTAGAGCAAAGTTATGATGAGGCTTTTTTTGATGTGGTGATCATTGCAGACTCTTTCCAAGAAATCACGTTACATAAATTACGTAAACTCCCCATAAAATTAGTTGAGGTCTCTTTTGATAAGAGTACAAAGTCAAAAGCATTGAATAAGGCTATGGAGGTCATTGGTGACCAATATCATGTTGCCTTGGTTTTAGATGCCGATAATATTATGGAGTATGATTTTATAGAACGTATCAACGATGCATTCAATAAGGGGTATAAAGTGGTGCAAGGCCATCGGGTTGCCAAAAACACGAATACGGCCTTCGCCATTTTAGATGCGGTAAGCGAAGAGGTGAACAATCATATTTTTAGAAAAGGCCATCGAGTACTTGGTCTATCTTCAGCCCTTATTGGCTCAGGTATGGCATTTGATTACCATTTTTTTAAAACGACCATGCAGCAAGTGAATGCCGTCGGTGGGTTTGATAAAGAATTGGAATTGAAATTACTTCGCGACCGAACCAAAATTGAATATTTGCATGACGCTTTAGTACTTGATGAAAAGGTTCAAAAATCTGAAGTGTTTTCCAACCAACGGAAACGATGGTTGTCCGCACAGTTTATTTATTTTAGGAGATATGTGGCTTCGGGCATAAAAGAATTGTTTTTAAAAGGGAATATTGATTTTGCAGATAAGGTTTATCAAATGGTTTCCCCACCGCGTATTTTACTACTGGGCTTAGTAAGTATTTTCACGGCATCATACTTTTTACTGGAACTATTTTTTCAGGATACTATTTTGATGGTTTCAGCTCTGTATTGGTATTTCACTTTTACAGTAACGGTACTCGCATTTTTGTTTTCGGTCCCCAGAAAATTTTATAGTACAGCAACATTAAGAGCCATACTAACACTACCCAAAGCTTTTTTCTTAATGTTTTTATCCTTGTTTAAACTAAAAGGAGCAAACAAAAAATTTATTCATACCCAACACGGCACCCTAAGCGGGCAATAATAAAGCATACAATGAAAATAGGAATTGAAGGTCAACGCCTGTATCGAAAAAAGAAGCATGGTATGGATATGGTGGCTCTTGAACTTATCAAGAACCTACAAAAAATAGACACGCTAAACGAGTATGTCATTTTTGTAAAACCTGATGAAGACAATACCTGTATTCCTGTTGCGCCTAATTTTAAGGTCGTCGAGTTGACTTCCAAATTTGGCTATCCAGGGTGGGAGCAATGGAATTACCCAGAGCTGCGCTTAAAGAGGGTTGTGATGTGCTGCATTGTACCAGTAATACCGGGCCAATTTTTTCAAAAGTTCCTTTGGTGACCACTTTGCACGATATCATTTATTTAGAAAGCATTAGCATTTTTAAAAAAGAAGGCACTTGGTATCAAAAACTGGGTAATATGTACCGCAGATATTTTGTGCCTCCCGTCATTAAAAAGAGCAAAAAAGTCATCACCGTATCGAATTACGAAAAGCATCGTATCAGTAAATACTTTGGTTTTAAAGATGATCGATTACAAGCAATTTACAATGGTGTTGGGGAGCATTTTAAAAAAGTCACGGATAGTAAAGTTTTAGCTTCCGTCGGTTTAGAGTTTAGCTTGCCCGATAGGTTTTTCTTCTTTTTAGGGAATACGGATCCTAAAAAGAATACCATTGGCGTATTAAGGGCTTTTGCATTTTTTAACAAACAATATCCCAATCAATACAAGCTGGTCATGCTTGATTATGATGAGGATGAGTTACAACGCATACTCGCGGCTATTGGTCAGCCAGAGCTAAGAGAGTTAATTCAATTGTTGGGTTATGTGCCCAATGAGCAATTACCGGCAATTATTAGTCAGTGCACTGTTTTTTTATATCCTTCTTTACGCGAAAGTTTTGGCATTCCTATTCTTGAAGGTATGGCTTGTGGTGTTCCGGTAATTACGTCTAACACCTCTTCAATGCCTGAGGTAGCCGGTGAAGAAGCGGCTTTGATTATTGATCCTTTTAATCCTAAAGAAATTGCGAATGCGATGCAAACTCTTGTTGAAGATAAATTGTTAGCCGATTTGTTATCGGAAAAAGGAATTCTACGCGCAAAAAATTTCTCTTGGACTATCATGGCGCAGAGCGTATTGGCACTTTATGAAGATGTTTTCAATGAACTAAATGAAACTTCGGTATGATTAAGGGGCAAGATATCATAGTCATGGGCATTCAAGCCTGGGATATTGAAATTGGTAGCAATTGTAAAAATATTGCTACTGAATTTGCTAAGCAGAATAGGGTGTTGTACGTAAATCCACCTATGGACAGAATTTCTGCGTATCGAGAAAGGAACACGGAAAAAATACAAAAGAGAAGACGTGTTCAAAAAGGCTTACAAGATGATTTGGTTCAACTTGGTGAGGCCTTGTGGAATCTCTACCCTAAGACACAAACAGAATCGATAAACTTTATAGAAAACAAATGGTTATTTGATCGTTTGAACAGAACCAATGCAAAAAGATTTTGCCATGATGTAGCATCTGCTATCAAAAGATTGGGTTTTAAAGATATTATTGTTTTTAATGATAGTTCCATGTTTTTAGGACAGCATATCAAAGATTTTTTACAGCCGTCTTTTTATGTCTATTATATGCGAGATTATTTGACAAAAAATCCTTATTGGAAAAAAAATGGAGTTCGTTTAGAGCCCCAATTGATTCAAAATGCCGATTGTGTAGTCAATAATTCTACGCTCTATACAGAGTATGGCAAACAGTTTACGGAGCATTCATATATGGTTGGTCAAGGTTGTGATACATCACTCTTTAATGATGCAGAAAGAGAAATTAAAGTACCGGATGACTTAAAGGTCTTTAAAAAACCTGTGATCGGATATGTCGGTTTTTTAACCAGTAGAAGATTGAGTATTGACATATTGGTACATGTGGCCAAGGAAAGACCAGATTGGAATATTGTACTCGTTGGGCCAGAAGACGATGCCTTTAACACCTCAGAATTACATGAAATTGATAATGTGCATTTTTTAGGAAGTAGAGATGCTTCTGAGCTGCCAAATTATATCAAAGGATTTGACGTAGCCATTAATCCACAATTGATAAATGACGCTACTATTGGAAACTATCCAAGAAAAATTGATGAGTATTTAGCGTTGGGAAAACCTACGGTTGCCTCTGCGACCAAAGCCATGGAATATTTTGCGGATCATACCTATTTGGGAAAAACCCCAGAAGACTATGTTTTGCTTATTGAGCAGGCTTTAAGGGAAAACACCCCAGAAAAGGAAACCAAGCGAAAACAGTTTGGCTTATCACATAGTTGGGAGAATAATGTCAATGAAATTTACAGTTGTATTTTAAAAGTAAAACAGCATTCTGCTTAAAAATAGCTTATGAGTTTAATCAATAAAATAAAATCAAACCCGAAAGCCAAGCAGTTAGCCCTAAGGTTGATTGCACCAAAACGGAATCCCCGTCCCAGATTATGGGTAAGGTGGTTTTTAAATCCTTTAAAACACAAAAAAGGAAAAGGGGCAACAATTAGGAGAAATAGCCGAATAGATGTTTTTCCATGGAAACGTTTTGAGATTGGTGCCCTTACAACAATTGAATCATTTTGTACGGTCAATAACGGCTCCGGAGATGTTCTTTTGGGTAATAAAGTTAGGGTTGGTATTGGTAGCGTGGTCATTGGTCCGGTTACCATGGGCAACGGTTCAGGTTTGGGCCAACATGTTTTTGTCTCTGGTTTTAATCACGGTTTTGCCGATGGATCAAAAAACTCAAGTGAGCAAGAACTGGATATTAGACCTACGGTAATTGAAGAGGAAGCCCATATTGGGGCAAACTCGGTTGTTTTGGCAGGTGTGACAATAGGTCGTAATTGTCAAGTAGGTGCTGGGAGCGTCGTAACCAAAGATATTCCGCCCTATTCCGTGGCTGTTGGTAATCCGGCGAGGGTAATCAAGCAATTCAACCATCATACCGGTGTATGGGAATCAGTTAAGAAAAAAGAAACCACTTTGGTGTAAAAAAATAGAAGTATGGAGTCATTAAAAATCATTTTTTGGGTAGCCCTGTTCATTATATTTTATTCGTATTTAGGATATGGTATTTTACTGTTCGCCATTATAAAAATTAGAAGGGTATTTGGGTTGGGTAAACCTTTTGAAGGTAATGAAGACTATCAACCAGAGGTGACTTTATTTGTTGCGGCGTATAACGAAAAAGATTACTTAGACCAAAAGGTGTCCAACTCAAAAAGTTTAAACTATCCAAAAGAAAAAGTAACCCAGTTATGGGTCACAGATGGTTCAGATGACGGAACTCCTGAACTATTAAAAAAGCATAGTGATGTTTCTGTATTACATAGTCCGGAACGTGCAGGTAAAATTGCAGCTATGAATCGGGGAATGAAGTATGTGAAAACACCAATTGTAATTTTTTCAGATGGTAATACCAGTCTTGGTAAAGATGCTATCAAAGAAATTATTAGGTTGTTTAGAGACCCTAAAGTAGGTTGTGTATCCGGGGAAAAGAGAATTTATTCCAAAGATATAGATGCTGCAGCCGGTGCTGGAGAAGGCATGTATTGGAAATATGAATCACAACTAAAAAAATGGGATGCAGAACTATATTCTGTGGTTGGTGCTGCTGGCGAACTGTTTGCCATAAGAACAGAACTTTGGCAAGAGGTTGAAAAAGATACCTTGTTAGATGATTTTATTATTTCACTTAGGGTTGCTATGAATGGCAATACCATTCAATATAACCCTGAGGCGTACGCTATTGAAAATGCTTCGGCCAATGTGAAAGAAGAGCTTAAAAGAAAGATTAGAATTTCTGCCGGTGGCATTCAATCGGTGGTACGCCTAAGAGCTTTATTGAATGTGTTCAAATATGGTACCTTATCGTTTCAATACATTTCACATCGCGTTTTACGTTGGACTCTGACTCCTTTATGTTTGTTGTTATTGATTCCTGTGAACTTTATACTGGCGCAAAATGAAGGATTGTTTTCTTTTGGCATATTTAGCTTTTTGTTCTGGTGCCAAGTGTTGTTTTACGCTGCTGCTTTGTTAGGATGGTTTTTAGAAAATCGCCAGATTCGTTTGAAAATACTCTTTATTCCCTATTATTTTTTCATAATGAACCTTTCCGTCTTTTTGGGCTTTGGCAGGTATATGAAAGGGAATCAATCGGTCAATTGGGAACGTGCAAAACGTGGTGGGTCAACTGTAGAAGCTACGGCCTAGGCAGGTTGCTCGGCATATATGGGCAAGTCAAAATAGAAGACGCTACCTTTACCTACCTCACTTCGGATGTTCAGTGAACCCCCGTTTTTGTTTACAAAATTTTGACAGAGCACCAAACCTAAACCGGTACCGGGTTCTTTCTCTGTACCCAGTTTGCTAAAATGTTCGTTCGGATTCAATATTTTACCAATATCTTCTTTGGGTATACCTTGTCCGTTATCTTCAACCTCAATTACTAATTGTTTGTCGTTAAGAACTGCGTTTACTTGAATCGTTCCTTCTACAGGGGTGAATTTAATTGCATTTGAGAGTAAATTACGAAGTACCGTTTTTATGGTGTTCATGTCTGCGTGTGCGGTAACTTCTTTGGGAACATTATTATGGAGTTGAATTTTTTTATGTTCACTTCCTAGTTTTAACAGCCTAAAGGTCTGTTCAACCAAATCATGTATATCGAGCTCTTCGGGAATGATTTGAATCTGATCACTTTCCGATTTAGCCCACCCTAAAAGATTTTGTAAAAGGTTTAGGGCTTCGTCCATAGTTTTTAATAGTCCATAAACGGTTCCATCTAAAAAATTATCCGCTTTGGGGTCAATAATGCCGCGCATGATAAAATCCATTTTTAGCTTTGCAGCACTCAAGGGAGATCTTAGGTCGTGCCCTATTATGGAAAACATACGGTCTTTTAAAACGTTGGATTGTCGTAAGTTTTCAGCCTGTTTTTCTATTTGCTTTTTAGCTCGGGTAAGTTCAACATGTGTTTGAATACGAGCAATGAGCTCTTGTTCATTAAAAGGTTTGGTAACATAATCAACACCACCAACTTCAAAACCGCGAACCTTGTCTTTTACATTCACTTTACCGGTGAGAAAAATAACGGGAATATCTTTATACTGTGAATAAGTTTTTAATTTTTCACAGAGTTCAAATCCGTCAATTCTGGGCATAATGACGTCTAATAAAATCAAATCAGGGTGTTCTGCCTCTAGCAAATCGAAAAAATACTCATCATCACTCGTACCTTTAAACTTGAAATCGTTTCGTTCTAGAATAAATCGTAGTAACTCAATGTTTAGTTGTTCATCGTCAACAGCTAGAATATAAGGCTTTTCACTAATTTCGTTGTGCATTGCAAAACGTTTTTTGCCATCGAAAGTAAGAAAAAGTTTTCATTTTAATAGGTAATATCTTAAGGTAGGAGGTGATTTTGTTAATTCGTTCTCGACTTATCGCTTAAAAAACTATATTATGATGTTCTACCACGCAAAATAGGTGGTTCACAACATAAATTAAGTTAAAAAATAAAGTAAGAATATATTTACACTATTAGTAGTATATAACTTAAAATAAATACATGATACATATTTTGGTAACTGGCGGAGCTGGGTTCATTGGTTCAAACTTTGTTCCTTATTTTATGGAGCAAAATCCGAATATTCATTTGGTCAATTTGGATGCTTTGACCTATGCGGGTAATTTAGAAAATTTGAAAGAGGTTGAATCAAACGAACGCTACACGTTTATCAAAGGGGATATTTGTGATAGAAAATTGGTTGAAAAATTATTTGATCGTTTTGATATACAAGGGGTAATTCATTTTGCTGCTGAATCTCATGTTGATAACTCTATTACCAATCCCGATGCTTTTATGCAGACCAATATTTTAGGAACATTCAATTTGATTGACGTTGCTAAAAGTCGATGGATGATAGGTCCTGGTATTTACAAAGAAGCTTATAAAAATTCACGATTTCATCATGTTTCTACAGATGAGGTTTATGGTACTTTGGGGGAAGAAGGTCTTTTTATGGAAACCACACCTTATGCACCCAATAGCCCTTATAGTGCCTCAAAGGCATCTTCAGATTTTATTGTAAGAAGTTACCATCATACCTACGGTATGAATGTGGTGACCACTAATTGTTCCAATAACTACGGACCAAAACAACATGACGAAAAATTAATTCCTACTATCATTAGAAAAGCCTTGAAGGGTGAAAATATTCCTATCTACGGGGATGGTTCTAATATTAGAGATTGGCTTTATGTGCTTGACCATTGTACCGGAATAGCCTTGGCCTATGAAAAAGGGCGTTCTGGTGAAACATACAATATAGGGGGCCGTAATGAGCGTAACAACTTATATATTGCTAAGAAGGTTTGTGAAATTTTAGATAGCAAATACCCACTACCAACAAACGGTTCTTATCAAGAATTGATTACTTATGTAAAAGATAGGGCTGGGCATGATTTTAGATATGCTATTGATGCGAATAAAATTGAAAATGAACTAGGTTGGAAAGCAGCTGAAAATTTTGAGACCGGAATAGAAAAAACCATTGATTGGTATTTAGAACGTTATGTTGAAAAATCAAAATCAAATTTGGTTTAGGTAATCCTAAAAAAATAATAATGAAAGGAATCATATTAGCCGGAGGCTCTGGCACAAGATTACACCCAATAACCCTTGCCATAAGTAAACAATTGATGCCTGTCTATGACAAGCCAATGATTTATTACCCGCTTTCTACCTTGTTGGAATCTGGTATTTGGGAGATTTTAATTATATCAACACCGCATGATCTGCCACTATTTAAAAAATTATTGGGTGATGGCAGAAAATACGGATGTCGTTTTGAGTATGCTGTTCAAGCAGAGCCAAATGGTTTAGCCGAGGCTTTTATCATTGGTGAAAAGTTTATTGGTAATGACAAAGTCGCATTGGTTTTAGGAGATAATATTTTTTATGGTTCTGGACTTGAAACTTTATTACAATCAAACAATGATCCGGACGGAGGTATTATTTATGCCTATCATGTAAATGACCCAGAACGTTACGGAGTTGTAGAGTTTGATGAAAATGGGAAGGCGATTTCTATCGAAGAAAAGCCCAAAAGCCCAAAATCCAATTACGCCGTACCTGGAATTTATTTTTATGATAATGAGGTAGTTGAAATTGCAAAAAATATAAAACCCAGTCCACGAGGGGAGTTAGAGATCACCGATATTAATCAAGAATATTTGCGAAGGGGCAAGTTGAAAGTTAGTATTATGGACCGAGGAACGGCCTGGTTAGATACCGGTACTTTTGATTCATTGATGCAGGCTTCACAGTTTGTCCAGGTAATTGAAGAACGACAAGGTTTAAAAATAGGTGCTATAGAATCCTCAGCTTATAAAATGGGATATATCACCAAGAATCAATTTAAAAAATTGACCGAGCCTTTAATAAAAAGTGGATATAGTAAAAGTTTATTAGAAGCAATATCTTAACCGCATGGAAGTAATTAAAACAGAAATAGAAGGTTGTTTTATCCTTGAACCGAAAGTGTTTAATGATGAAAGGGGGTATTTTTTTGAAAGTTATAACCAAGAAAAGTTTGAACGATTAACTGGTGCAAAGCCTTTTTTTGTTCAAGACAATCAATCTTTTTCAACAAAGGGTGTGCTTAGAGGGCTTCATTTTCAAAAAGGAAAATATGCGCAGGCAAAACTAGTGCGTGTTTTACAAGGCGAGGTGCTAGATGTCGCTGTTGATATTAGGCCTGGTTCTGCTACTTTTGGAAAAGTAGTGCAAACAATTCTTTCATCGGATAACCACAGTCAAATGTTCGTTCCAAGGGGATGTGCCCATGGTTTTTTGACCTTAAGTGAGACAGCTAGCTTTTTCTATAAATGCGATAACTTTTACAATAAAGAGTCTGAAGGTGGAGTTTTATATAATGATGCTACTTTCGGTATTGATTGGATGTTGGATGAGGCCGAATTGATAATTTCAGATAAAGATAAAGTGTTGCCAACCTTTAAGCAATTGGTTTAGGCCCAACGATAACTATTTTAATCGGTATTCATGAATATATTAGTAACAGGCGGATCAGGTCAACTAGGTTCTACATTAAAAGCAATAACAGCAGAGAGCCATAGTGATTTAAACTTTGTTTTCAAATCTTCTGCCGATTTGGACATCACCAATTTTGAGGCGGTCCACAAAGAAATGAGTAGCACTGATTACGCTTATTGTATTAACTGCGCTGCGTTTACCAATGTAGATAAAGCAGAGACGGATACTGATGCAGCTCGTTTGGTAAATATTACTGGGCCTCGAAATTTAGCCCTTAATTGTATGGAACGTAAAACCGTACTAATTCATATTTCTACAGACTTTGTTTTTGATGGATATTTAAATGAGCCATATAAAGAAGAAGATATTGCCAGGCCAATAGGTTTTTACGGCGATACAAAATATAAAGGGGAACGCGCCATTATCAATAATTTAGAAGAGCATTTCATTATCAGAACCTCATGGCTGTATTCTGAGTTCAACAATAACTTTATGAAAACCATGATACGTTTAGGCACGGAACGTGAAGAACTTTCAGTAGTTTACGACCAAGTGGGCACTCCAACCTATGCAAAAGATTTGGCAGAAGTGATGATTCATATTATTAAAGCACATAGTATTGATTACGGCATCTATCACTACAGTAATGAAGGTGTGGCCAGCTGGTATGATTTTGCCAAGGCCATATTTGATGGACATGACATTGCAATCAATTTAAAGCCAATTTTATCTAAGGAATACCCAATGCCTGCTGAACGACCAAAGTTTAGTGTACTTGATAAAACGAAACTGAAAGAAACATTCGGTATTTCAATTCCTCATTGGCGTGATAGCTTGAAAGTTGCTTTAAAAGCATATTCTAAAACAGAAGCCTAAAGGCCTTTAATTTGGGTATTGTGAAAAGAATTTGCTTGTAGTCTCAATAATTCTTCTGCTTTTTGCTTTTTGTAACGATATAGCTCCTCTTCCGATTTGATATCCTCATAAATTTCTTGATTCATAACAGCATCAGTAGTTAATAGCAGTTTGCGTTGTGCAACTTTTTGTGTAACCCAAGTAGCGACAACACTTTCTCCTTCTTCAAATTTAAAGTCGTATTCCCCTTTAGGGGCTAATAATTTAGCTATTATAGGAGAGGTTTCTATCGCTAAAAATAGCAGAAATATAAAGAAAGAAGGGAGCCATGGTAATTTATCCAAAGCATTTATTCTTGCCATAAGTCCGTCAAACCCATCTATAATAGGTTGCGAATTTTTAACTACATCGGCATAATCGGTGTTCAAGCCCGCTATCTCTTTTTCAATAGCTGCTATTTTTGTTGTGTTTGCTGTCTTCAATGCTTGCAATTCTGCTAGGGCAGCATCATGTTTTTCTCGTTTTTCTGCATAAACAGGTCCTTTTCCCAATAGACCGGTACCAGCAGTGCCTTCAGCTTCGGTGATATAGGTGTCATACAAAGCATTTGTTTCTGCTTCTTTGGTTGCAACTTCATTTTTTAAATTCGTAATACCCTGATTAAGACTTTCTATTTTAGGCGTGTATTGTAGCGCCAATTGTTCCTTGTTTTCCAGTGTCATTACATTTTTCTCTTCTAAGAGCACTTGATTGATTTCTTTTTCAAAGATTTTCATCTCCAAAGGCTTAGAAATAACAATAGCGATGATTACAGCAAGAATAATTCTTGGTGCAGCTTGTACTAGTTCACTTTTAATATTGTCCCTTTTTTTGATGGTAGAAACAATATAACGGTCTAAATTAAAAATAAGAAGACCCCAAATAAGCCCAAAGAAGGCAGCCGTATATACATTGTCAAAAACGGTAAACAAAGCATAGCCACTTGCAATAAAGGCCATGACTGCAGTAAAGAATACGGTGGCACCTATGCCAGCATATTTATTGCGTTCTCCGTTTGAACAAGTAGATAGAATGTCAGTGTCAGCTCCTGAACAGAAGATAAAGAATCGTTGTAGCATGATAGTGTTCGTTTTGGTTTGATAAAATTGTTCTCTATGTCATTTTGAGTGCCTTCGAAATGTGATGCGTCATCGATTACAATTAAACTGACAATAGTGATATAACGCAGTTTGCATGTATTTGTTACAGAAAAAGCCTTCAAAATGAAGGCTTTAACATTGAATTACCATATTTGTATTATTATTCAGAGTAGATTTTCACTTCCGGATTTTTTTCAACCCAGGGTAACGTTTCTACTGATGCGTATTTTTTTGCTTTTATGAGGGCGATACCTTTTTTGGAGTCAATAGGTTCATTGTCATAATAAAAATCAGCATTCTTTTTTTCTAATTCCAAAGCATAATCCAAAAGTTCACTTTTTTTGGATACCCTGCCAATTTTAATTGGATTTTTAGAAATTTGAACTTGTGGTTTTTTGGAATTGCTTCTTGTAGTTTGAATATTTAGGTTTTCGTTATTCTTTATAAGCTCAATCGCCTTATCTGAAGAAACTTCTTTTCCTTCATAGTAAAAGGTCGCTCCTTTTTTTGCCATTTCAATAATGTGGTCTAATGGAGTAGGAGGTTCTGGAGGCAGTGGTGGTGGAGGAATATTAGTCAACTTTCTGGCCTCTCCCTGTAACTGTTTTGCCTCTTTTTGTAGTTGATCACTTTCTGCTTGTAGCTGTCTCGCTTCCTTTTGAAGCGACCTGTTTTTTTCTTGAAGCTGTTTTGCAGTTCCCGTTAAAGGTGTCTTTGGTGCTTTAGGTGAATTTGGTGGACTATTTATGAGATTTCCTCCGACTACATCGTACGGGTCTTGTTCCTCAATAATTTGTTGAATTCTCTCCGAAACTTCTTCTCTTGCATTAGGCGCATCAGGAGCTGGTGGTGGTTCAGGAAAATTGGGAAACGGTTCTGCATCTGCTTTTTGTTTGTCAGACATTAAGCCATAAATATATTCTAAGCGTTCCACATCACTTTTTTGAATACGCATACGTTTGCTATCCATTTCATTGTACTTTTTAGCTAGGGCGTTGTATTCTGCCATTAGTTTGCGAGAGGCACTTTGTTGAAAGCTTTTTTGTTGCACGGGATTAATAAAAGTTCTTCCATTTTCAATAGCTAGAGGTTTATTTCCCTTTGATAGATTTACTATCTGTTCGTCAGTCACTAATCTATAAAATCCATAATCCAATAGCGAATCATAAACGAACCATACTTCTTCTCTTGTTATTTCTTCCGAAGAATCGAGATGAATATTCATGATATTCCGTCGTATTTCTGGTGTAATATCTTCATGTAATGTATTGACTATATCGACTAAATTATTCTTATCTGTTTTAATTCCTTCAACGAGGTACTGACCATCTTTTAAAATAATAATTTCAATACTTCTTGCAGTTTTGTCCACACTTAAAGGAGTTGTATGATTTGAAGTTTGTACAACTTCTTTCTTGGTGCTAAATGCAAATAATAAAAATGCAAATAAAGGCAAGACTAAAACGCTTCGAAGTAAGATTGCTTTCTTTGATGTTTGTGTTTTCATGATTTTAAATCGTTTTTTGATTGATGAATAATTAATGGCATTGGCCATTTTGATTGACTGATACTTTTCTTCACTAGCCGATGATAAATACGACAGTAAGGTATTTTGATATTTGATTGTAGGCACATTTTCTTTTAACACGGCACTATCGGCCAAAAATTCATGGTTAAGTTTTATTTGCTGCTTGTAAAGAAACACCAATGGATTAAACCAAAATACCACCTGTAAAATTTCAACAAATAATACATCTAAACTATGTTTTTGCTTGGCATGGGTCTCTTCATGTAACAATACTTCTTTGGGGATGGCATTGGCCTCAACTTTTGATTTATTCAAAAAAATGAATTGGAAAAAAGTATGGGGCACTATTTTCTCAAGTAGCAATACATGCGTAGTGAAACGATTCTTATATTTTGGATTCTTGCGAATTCTGGTTATGATTTGAAATAGATTTCGTGAAAAACGGAACCCAAACACTGTCAAACCCAAAAGATAGATGGACAAGAGTACAAGGGGTATGTTGATTACGTCAATTTCTTTAGGGGTTTCCGCTATTGGTAAAATGGTATCGGCAATAGTTAAAACTTCTTCTGTACTTGAATATATGACAGGGCTAGCTTCAATATATTCGGTAAATACAATACTGGGTATTAGCAATGAAACTACTAAAGCACCCAACAAATAGTATCGTTTAAAAACATGCATAGTTTCTTTTTCAAGCAAAAACTTGTAAAACAAAAGCAGTATAGCCATGCAAGCGGTAGATTTTAAAATGTAGAGTACCATCGCTATTTCTTATTTAATTGTTGGTCTATCAATGTTTTTAAGTCTTCAAGTTCTTTTTTGCTTAGATCCGTTTCTTGCGTAAAAAAGGAAGCAAACTGACCAGGACTATCATTAAAAAAGTTTTTGATGAGACCGTTTACATGTTTTGAGAAATAATCCTTCTTTTTAACCAGCGGATAATATTCTCGTGAACGCCCTAAACTTTTATAGCCCACAAAACCCTTATCTGCCATTCTTTTTAGTAAGGTGGCCACGGTTGTTGTAGCAGGCTTAGGTTCCGGATATGCTTCAAGCAAATCTTTCATAAAAGCTTTTTTCTGTTTCCAGAGTATATTCATCAATTCTTCTTCTGATTTTGACAGCTGCATGTTCTACAAGGTTAGAATGTGTTCTACAAACATAGAATAAATA
>CAYGUO010000055.1:0-17084 GCA_964353095.1 uncultured Flavobacteriaceae bacterium
GTACCGAATCGCTTCAGGATATCTAAAATGTTCGTGTTCCATTAAAAAAGCCACTACATTACCACCCTTACCACTACTGAAATCTTTCCAGATTTGCTTTACTGGCGAAACCATAAAACTTGGGGTACGTTCATCAGAAAAGGGACTTAGGCCCTTAAAGTTAGATCCTGATTTTTTTAATTGTACAAAATCACCGATTACCTCCTCTAAACGGGCAGTTTCATAAACGTTATCTATGGTAGTTTTTGAAATCAAATGATTTTTTTAAGCAGTGGATAAAGGTAATCAAAAATGAAAATTCAAGATAGTAAAACTGAAATTAGAACCGACTTAAAAAGGCTTGCAATTTGAAGTGACATGAGCATTATATCATTCAAAAAAACCTAGCTAAGGTCATTTTATAAAATCTGAAACTTTGGCATACAAGTTCAACACCTTGATTTAATTCCTTTCGACCGTGCTCAATGTAACAAATACCCTAAATTTGGGTTGTTGGCTACCCCAACCATTAGCTACAGCATAAAAAGTAACATTGGAAAACAAAATAGGTTTTTGGCCATCAGTCACCCTGGTAACGGGCAATATGATTGGAGCAGGTGTTTTTCTGCTTCCCGCTACCATGGCGGCCTATCAAGGTATTGGCATACTCGGTTGGATCATTGCATCACTGGGGGCTTTGATGCTGGCACTGATTTTTGGAAAGTTAAGCAAACTGTATCCAAAGGTCAATGGCGGACCCTATGCCTATTCTAGAATTGGCCTTGGCGATTTTGCCGGATTTTTAGTTGCCTGGGGTTACTGGATCTCAATTTGGTGCACCAATGCCGCAATTGCGGTTGCTCTTGTCGGCTATTTAGGTGCTTTTTTTCCTGAACTTACTGCAAGTCCACTTCTTGCCAGTTTAACAGGTTTGTTTTTTATTTGGTTTTTTACTTGGGTGAATTCTAACGATATTAAAACCATAGGAGCGGTGCAAGTACTAACCACTGTTTTAAAAGTAATCCCCATCCTCTTTTTGATTGTTGTTGGCGTTTTTTATGTTGATTTTTCAAAAGCCTTCGTTTTTCCTTTTACATCAGGATCCATATTACCGGACATCACTGCGGTTACCACGCTGACCTTTTTTGCGTTTCTGGGTATGGAAAGTGCTACAGTACCAAGCAATTCTATTAAATCACCTGAAAAAACCATTCAAAAAGCCACTCTTTTTGGAACCTTGTTCACTACTGTTTTATATCTATTTAGTTTTATCGTTATTATTGGTATTATTCCCCCGGAGACCCTTGCAAATTCAACCGCGCCTTTTGCAGATACTGCTTTTGAGATTTGGGGCAATACGGGTAAATATCTAGTCGCTTTTGGCGCCGTAGCCTCAACCATGGGCGCATTAAATGGTTGGATACTTATTCAAGGGCAAATACCCGCCTCCGCAGCTAAAGACAATTTGTTTCCAAAGTTTTTTCAGAAAACCAACAAAAACGGTTCCCCAATGATAGGCATCTTATTTTCTAGTGTGCTCGCAACCATATTGATGTTATGTAATTATTCAAAAACTTTGGTTGAAGCTTTTTCTTATATGATGAAGCTCTCTACCCTATCCGTACTGTTACCCTATCTATTTTCAATTGCCACTTTTGCCTTGGCCGTAAAGAACAACAATCGAAAATCACTACTTCCTGCTGTCTTGGCCTTCTTATTTTCGCTTTGGATTATTATAGGTTGCGGGGCAGAGATTGTGTTTCTAGGATTTTTACTATTACTTTTAGGAATACCAGCATACGTTTACTTAAAAAAACAACAATGAAAAAGTTTAGTATCGCCAAAGATATTTCAACAGCCGAAACACTGCCTGCTACTTTTTATAGCTCTGATACGGTTTTTGAACAGTTAAAAGAAAAAGTGTTTTTAAGTTCGTGGCATTGGATTGGTGATATGGCGACCATAGTACCGTTGACGCAAACCGTTTTTCCTTTGGTTTTAAGCGAAAAATATCTTGATGAGCCTATTTTAATCGTTCGCGACAAAGATGACACCTTGCATTGTATGAGTAATGTTTGCACCCATAGGGGCAATTTAGTGGTGCACCATCCTGGCAAACAAACGCAGTTAATGTGCATGTACCATGGAAGACGCTTTAATATGGATGGCTCTTTCAAGTCAATGCCAGAATTTAGCGATGCCAAAGATTTTCCTAGGCCTTGCGATGACCTCTATCAGTTTTCGATAAAAACTTGGCTAAACCATATTTTTGTCAACTTAAAACCCTCGTTCGGGTTCGATAAAATTTCAGCTGTTTTGGAAGAACGTGTTGGGTTTTTACCGGTCCAAAATTTTAAATTTGACCAAACCCTGAGCAAAGACTATATCGTGAATTGCCATTGGGCCTTATATTGTGACAACTACCTAGAGGGTTTTCATATACCGTTTGTTCATGAAGATTTGAATGCAGCCTTAGACTACGGTAGTTATACAACTGAAGTGTATGAATATGTGAATCTGCAAATAGGTTATTCTAGCGGTGGCGAAGAAGTTTTTGAGCTTCCTATGGGGCATCCTGACTATGGAAAATCAGTTGCCGCCTATTACTACTGGGTTTTTCCAAATATGATGTTCAACTTTTATCCATGGGGCTTGTCGGTAAACCTAGTAAATCCTATTTCAAAGAATAAAACAAAAGTGCAGTTTTTAACCTATGTATACGACGAAACAAAACTTAATGCCGGAGCAGGAGCCCTTTTAGACAAAGTGGAACGAGAAGATGAATTTGTGGTCGAAGGGGTTCATAAAGGTCTCAAATCAAGGTTTTATACCAATGGCCGATTTTCTCCAACTCGTGAAAAAGGGGTGCACCATTTTCATTCTTTACTTGCCCAACATCTTCAGTAAGGTTTTTAATGTTTTAAATTTTATGTGATGATTTTATTTTTTGGAACCAAAAGAGGTAAAAAGACCACCAAGCAGTTGCCTCATGCCTCATGCCATCATTGTTCCCAAACCGGAACCCTAACCGCTGTTTCACAACCTAATTATTTTCACCTCTTTTGGATTCCCTTGTTCAAAATAGGAACATCCCGCTATGCAGAATGTTCCCACTGTAAAAAAGTATATTCTAAAGATGAGTTTACTCTGGAAATTTCAAGGAATTTGGATTCTTAAAGGTGCCCTTGATTATATTCCATATTAAAGGTCAAATCGTAATCCTAGTGAAATATTTCGCTGTTCCACCGCAGCATCCCTAAATATTGGATTCAAATCATATTTCACATACAGCTGTGTACCTCCAAAACCCGCATAAGCACTAACACCATATATCAAATCAGCGGTATTGTAATCTCTTTTAAACTTGTCTTTGATGCGCTCACCATTTTCTTGATACTTCAACTTTTGGCGCGTGCCTATATTGAATCCTCCATACCCTCCAATACCAAATCGAAAGCTTTTGTCTAAGTCATATCGAATGGTCTTTTCCGATTCTCGTACTCTTGACGGGCCAAATTCAAAATGGATCGGAAAGACCAAATTATCCATTCTTAATTTTGATTTGCTCAACTCTAATGGAAATTCTTGTAATTCTGTTTGCCCATCATTCTCCACAAAATACTGGTTATCCGTGGGCTTTAATCCGTTAAATTGAAAAGAGAAACCATAATTTAATCTTAGAAAGTTTGTATTTTTAAATACACGGGTTCTCCACTGCCATCCCATTTCAAAGAATCGACTTCCTCCAATTCTATAAGGCGAATCGCCCAAAGACTGGTCTTCAATCAAGGCATTGTTTAAACCTATTGCAATTACAAAATCAGTATAGGTTCGGCGGTCATATTTAAGGTCGCGTTTGCTGGTTTTGGTGCTGAATATGAAATGTTCAGCCGGCTTACCATTAATATCAATCCCTATTCTTATCTGGTCTTCTACCAAAGAATCATTTTCAGCCATGGTGTCAGCAATTACGACTCCTTCATTTCGTTCTAACAAGGCTATTCGATTATCCAAAATAGCTACTCTATTTTCAATATTCAATGCCCGCTTTTTTGCAGCTTCTTCTTTAAGTACTTGGGCTTTTTCAGCCGTAATCACCCCTCTTTCGAGTTGCTCGTTTATACCTTTGATTTCAATCTTTAAAGCATCTTTTTCTTGAGCTGTAATGCGTTCTTTCTGCTTTTCGAGTTTTTCAACCTTTGATTTATACGCGTCGTTTTGGGCCATTAAGTTCTGAGTTAAAAAAGCCAGTAGTAAAGTGATTAAAAATGTACTTAGTTTTTTCATGATAATTTAAGTTTATGACCTAACTAGCCTCCTCCCAAAAGGGGAGGAAACTTTGCTAGCGTCTTGATTGATGAATATTTAATTGTTACGGTCAGCCACCGCAGTTCTTACTTTAAAGAAGCCGTCTTTTAGTTTTTCAAATAGTTGGCCTCTGAAAGTTCTGTCCAGTTCGTCTTCCACATCGGCCAGTAAAGCCACGGCATCCACTTTTCCATTTTCTTGAAATGCTTTGTCCGTCAATAAATCTTGTTGTGCTGCCATTAGCAAAGCGTCTATTTCGCTATCAGTTACCTGAATATTCTGTTGTTCTAAACTTGCGACCTCCGTTAAAACCTGTTGAAGCTTAGTATCAATTAACTCTTGTTGTGTAGGCACAGCCTTTGGACTTGTAAAAGCTTCTTTCTCTTTTAAATCTTGAATCACTGCATTTTCAGTTATTTGAACAACTTCCGAAGTGCTTGACTGTGGTTTAAAAATTTCTTTTTGTACCAATGGTGTCGTAATTGACTCTTCTACTATTTCAATCTTAGCAGGAGGTACTTCTTTTGATTCCGAGTCTTTTGATAACTCTTTATCTGTATCTACAACTTCTATAACTGGTTGGTTATCCCTACTGCTTGCATTAAAATATGCAACGGAAAGCAACAACACCCCTATAAAACTCGCGGCAATAGCATACCAATATACCATACTCTTCTTGGGTGCAGTTTCATCACCCAACTGCGCTTCTATTTTACTCCAAGCAGCTTCAGAAGGCTTAAGCTCCCGCTCTTGAAATTTTTGTTTAATATGTTTTTCCAACTTAGACATCACTATTTTTTTTAGTTTCCCCTACTTTTATTCTGGGGTGAAATCCCTTTTAATTTCAAATTTTCTTGTAACATTTTACGTGCCTTAAACAATTGCGATTTTGAGGTACCTACAGATATTTTTAGCATTTCAGCAATTTCATGATGCTTATACCCCTCAACTGCATACAGCACAAAAACCATTTTATAGCCTTCAGGTAAACTATCAATCAAATCTTGTATATGCTCCATATCCAAAATAGACTCTGAAGCGGTTACTGGCGATTCATTTTTTTCAAAAACCTCATCATCAAAGACCACAAACTGTTTTTTTCTCAAATAAGAAATACTCTCCCGAATCATTATTTTTCGAATCCAACCTTCAAAGCTACCTCTATGCTCAAAAGCATTTAAATTCTTAAATACTTTCACAAAACCCATGACCATGACGTCTTCGGCAAATTGAACATCTTTTATATACTGCCGGCAAACGCTCAACATCTTCGGAGCAAACTTTTCATATATAGCTTGTTGTGCCTGCCGGTTGCCTGCAATTGCCTTTTTCAACAATTGCTTCTCATTATTATAAAGTGAGATAATTTTCAAAGGTGTTCTGTTTATTTTATGCACTTAAAAAATGCTTCTATAAAGATAGACGAGGGAAAACTCAAAATGGTTGTCTGGTATTCAAAAAAAGTAAGTGTTTAGCCTTTTATGCCTAAAAAACTAAGGTGGATTTTAAAGAAACATGGTAATTTCTTGTCAAGCATCGAGCAAACTACTTTTTTCGCTCAACAACGTAATTCACCATTAAGGTAAGTGATGCCTTATAAGGCGTATCAGGATAGCGGTCAATTAAGCCCAAAGCTTCGTCTTTAAACTCAAGCATTTTGGTGACTGCATAATCCAATCCCCCTTGCTGTTTTACATAAGCAATGACCTCATTTACCCGTTTTTTATCCTTGTTATGGTTTTTAATGGAATTGATGAGCCATCTTTTTTTGTCTTTTGGACTATTGTTCAAGGTATAAATTAAAGGAAGGGTCATTTTTTGTTCTTTAATATCAATGCCCGTTGGTTTTCCAATACGTTCGCTACCGTAGTCGAATAGGTCATCTTTGATTTGAAAAGCCATTCCACACAATTCGCCAAACTTTCTAAACGTTTCCACTTCTTCTGAATCTGGTTTTACCGACGCTGCACCCATGCTACAACAAGAGGCTATAAGTCTTGCCGTTTTCTGACGAATAATATCATAATAGACCTCTTCGGTAATATCTAGTTTGCGGGCTTTCTCAATTTGAAGTAATTCGCCTTCACTCATGGCCTTAACCGATTTTGATATGATTTCTAACAAATCATAATCTTTTCTTTCTAAAGCGGTCAATAAACCTTTTGAGAATAAAAAATCTCCAACCAATACCGCAATCTTATTTTTCCAGAGTGCATTTACAGAGAAGAATCCACGTCTTTTATCACTATCATCTACCACATCATCATGCACCAAACTGGCGGTATGAATGAGTTCTATAATTGAAGCTCCGGTGTAAGTGCGCTCATTTACCTTACCATCATTTAGAAGTTTTGCCGTCAAAAAAACGAACATGGGCCGCATTTGCTTCCCTTTTCTATTCACAATATAATATGTAATACGGTTAAAGAGGGCGACCTTTGAAGACATAGACTCCCTGAACTTAGTTTCAAAAAGTTCCATTTCTGCCTCAATAGGTTCCCGTATTTGTGCCGTAATCTTCAAATAATAACTGCTTATGGTGTATTAAGAGCTTCAAAAGTAGGCAAAATACAAGAGTTGAAAGTTTGATGTTCAAAGTTTAAGACAAAAAGTAAAAATGACCCTATAACCAACAGATAATAGGATATGCCAAAAATGCTCACTGTAGGCTAATTGTTTGCGAAAATTATGATTTATTAGCCAACTGCCCACAAGCCGCATCAATATCCTTACCCCTAGATCGGCGTACGGTAACCGTAATATTATTAGCTTCTAGTGTTTTTTGATACATTTCAATAGCTTGATTTGAAGCTTGTTGAAACTCACCATCGTCAATGGGGTTATATTCTATGATATTTACTTTTGAAGGGGCAAATCGACAAAACTTCACCAAAGCATCAACATCCTCTTGCTTATCGTTAATACCTTCCCAAACTACATATTCATAGGTGATCCTATTTTTGGTTTTGGCAAACCAGTATTGTAATGCTTCCCTTAGATCTTTCAGTGGAAAAGTTTCATTAAAAGGCATGATGGATGTTCTTACTTCATCAATTGCCGAGTGTAACGAGACTGCTAGGTTAAATTTAACCTCCTCGTCTGCCATCTTTTTTATCATTTTAGGCACGCCAGAAGTAGAAACGGTTATGCGTTTTGGAGACATGCCCAAACCCTCTTTGGACGTGATTTTTTCAATAGCCTTTAAAACATTGTTATAATTCATCAAAGGTTCACCCATACCCATAAAGACAATATTGCTCAAAGGCCTATCAAAATAAAGGCGGCTTTGATTATCAATTGCAACGACCTGATCATAAATTTCATCAGGATTTAAATTACGCATTCGTTTTAGCCGAGAAGTAGCACAAAACCTGCAATCCAAGCTGCAACCTACTTGGCTTGAGACACAGGCCGTTGTTCTTGTAGCTGTTGGTATTAAAACGGACTCAACAATTAAGGTATCGTGTAGTTGCACCGCATTTTTAATGGTGCCATCACTGCTGCGTTGCATCTGATCTACTTTGATGTGATTGATAACAAAGTTGTTTTCCAACATCTCACGGGTCTCTTTTGACAAATTCGTCATACCCTCAAAAGAATGTGCAGATTTTTGCCACAGCCATTCATATACTTGGTTGCCACGAAAGGCCTTATCATTATTTAGAACAAAGAAATCACGCAATTGCTCTTTGGTAAGTGCCCGTATGTCTTTTTTAACCTTCTCCATTTTCACAAAGGTAGCTGAATAAAAAATCCCGATGTATAACATCAGGATTTAATAACATCCCGCGTTCGCGGGAATTAAAATTTTTAAAGTATCAACATCGCATCACCATAAGAGTAAAAACGATACCCTTCTAAAATAGCTTGCTTGTATGCTTTTTTCATTAAATCATGACCTACAAAAGCAGAAATCATCATCAGTAAGGTTGACTTTGGCAAATGAAAATTGGTCACCATACAATTTGCTATACTGAATTCGTGAGGAGGGAAAATAAACTTGTTGGTCCACCCTTCAAACGTGTTTAGTTTGTGGTCAGAAGAAACCGCACTTTCAAGCCCTCTCATTACCGTGGTACCCACAGCACACACTTTACGTTTGTTTGCTTTGGCATTATTCACGATTTCAGTGGCCTTCTCGTCAATGACGAGCTCTTCACTATCCATTTTATGTTTAGATAAATCTTCAACCTCTACAGGGTTAAAAGTACCTAGACCTACGTGCAAGGTAACCTCAGCAAAATCAATACCTTTTATCTCTAACTTTTTCAATAAGTGTTTAGAAAAATGAAGTCCTGCAGTTGGTGCTGCTACTGCACCTTCATGCTTTGCATAAATAGTTTGGTAACGGTCTTCATCTTCAGGCGTTACATCGCGCTTGATATATTTTGGCAAAGGCGTTTGCCCTAACTCTCTCAGTTTTCTTCTAAAATCAGTGTAAGAACCATCATATAAAAAACGTAGCGTTCTACCTCTAGAGGTGGTATTATCAATAACCTCTGCTACTAAACTTTCGTCTTCACCAAAGTATAACTTGTTTCCAATTCTAATTTTCCGAGCTGGATCTACCAAAACGTCCCAAAGGCGTTGCTCTTCATTAAGTTCCCTAAGCAGGAACACTTCTATTCTTGCTCCCGTTTTTTCTTTATTACCGTATAATCTGGCTGGAAAAACTTTCGTGTTATTCAAGACCATTACATCATCTTCCTCGAAATAATCAATCAGGTCTTTGAACATCTTGTGTTCAATTTTACCCGTTTCGCGATGAATCACCATTAATTTGGATTCATCACGGTTCTCTGCTGGGTACTCGGCTAACAATTCCTCTGGAAGCTCAAAATGGAAGTTTGATAATTTCATATGTGTATCTGGGTATTTTTAAAGATGGCAAATATACAATCTGCGCATAGGGGTTGTCAAGTAATTGGGCATTTAATTCAAAACTATACTTCAGCAACCTTTAAACCAACTACTTGCATATCCTTCCAAAAATCCGGATATGATTTTGATACGACCCCTGCATCATTAATAAAAAGGCTTGTTTTTAAGGCTAATGGAGCAAAAGCCATTGCCATACGATGGTCATTGTAGGTGTCGATTACCTGATCTTCTATAATCATTTTATGCTGTTCAAGGGTCAAACTGTCTTTAGTTATAGAAACCACGGCCCCAACTTTTTCAAGTTCAGTTTTCATCGCAGCGAGACGATCTGTTTCTTTTATGGGCAAGGTGTGTAAGCCTGTCAAATGGCACGCCAAGCCAAGTCCAAAGCAGGTTACCGCAATAGTTTGGGCAATATCCGGAGCATTGGAAAGTTCAAAATCAAGCCTTACCCCATCATTGGAAGCAAGCGTTTCTGGATTAGGTTTTGCACACTTTTTAAGAATAATACTATTGTCTAAAAATGAAGTTTCCACTCCAAATTCTTGATAAATACTTGCTAATACACTATCGCCTTGTAAGGAGTTTTTCTTGTATGCTGACAAAACTATCTCACTTCCAATTTCAGAAAGTGCAACCAAGCTATAAAAGTAACTTGCCGCACTCCAGTCAGATTCAACTACGCTTATTTGATCCTTGATTTGCTCTTTTGGATAAACTTTAATGGTATTGCCTTCAAATGCTGTTGCTACACCTATCGCATTCAACAAAGCTAAAGACATTTTAATATAAGGCACCGAGGTAATTTTACCGATTAAGGTTAGTGTCAGCCCATTTTTAAGGCTAGGTGCAATCAATAGCAAAGAGGATATATATTGACTACTGATATTTGCCGGTAAACTAACTTGGTTCTTTTTTAGCTGTTTACCAACTATTTTTAACGGAGGATAACCCTCATTCTCTAAATATGAAATATCCGCTCCTAAACTTTTTAAAGCCTCCACCAAAACTTGGATCGGTCTTTCTTTCATGCGACCCGAACCAGTTAGAACAATATCTTTTCCTTCACTACAAGCAAAGTAGGATGTCAAAAAACGCATAGCCGTGCCGGCGTGATGAATATCAACTACTCCCTCTGAAATACCTAAACCTTGCTGCATTACCCGCGCGTCGTCAGAATTAGACAGATTTTCAATCTTCAAGTTAGCAAAAAGCGCCTGTAGCAACAGCAATCTATTCGTTTCGCTTTTAGAACCGGTAATCTGAATGTTTGCCTTTAAAAAATTATCATCGGGTTGGGTAAGATGCAGTTTCAATTTTGAGCTTTTGTATAGGTTAAAAAGAAAAGCTCAAATATAAACCTATTTGAGCTTTTCGTTATTGTGATGGCGGTCGTGATCTCGTTTTGATTTCAAATCTAACTTTTTGTCAAAAGCCTGTTGTAAATCTATCCCGGTTTGGTTGGCCAGGCATAAAACTACAAAGAGCACATCGGCCAATTCTTCACCTAAATCTTTGTGCTTATCGGATTCTTTTTCACTTTGCTCACCGTAACGACGGGCAATGATACGTGCCACCTCACCTACTTCTTCAGTAAGTTGTGCCATATTAGTGAGTTCATTAAAATAACTGACACCATGTTCTTTTATCCAATTATCAACTGCTATTTGGGCGTTTTGAATTTGCATAGTTCTAAATTTTAGACAAAACTACTTTTTCATTGTGCTTAATAAGCATTTGATTATAAAACTCTTTCAAAGATGCGTAATAATTTGGTGGAATAAGCGACTTGTTAATTTCTTTAGTGCAACTAAATTGCAACATATCGCCTAATGGTTTGATATCATAAGTAAACTTACCTAAACCATCCGGCAATCCGATAGTCATTTTTTCCGGTATAGCTTCAACTTTAAAACCTTTAGGAATTGTAATATTAATTGTAATTTTTTCCGATTTAGGAAACTCAAAATCGATTGGAAATTGCCTTTCATCAAGTTTAAAAGGGTTTCTTCCTTCAAACAAGAACAAAGCTGGTCTAAAATAAATCTTATCACCAATCAATTCTATTTCGTTGTCTTTTATATAAGAATAAGATTCCACTATGGGCTTATAGACCTCGGTTAAGTTTTTGATCTCTAGATTTTCAATTTCCAACCCACTATATTTATCTTCCAAAGCCTTGCCCACGCCATTAGTAGTGCTTGATTCTAAAGAGGTTCTGTAGCTATAGGCAAAATGCCCAATATTTTGATTTCTTAGTTGTCCAGATACACTACCATTATCAGCTAGTTTAGCACTCACAAATGTTATCTTTTTTGAAATTTGCTTTGTAACCAAAGGGACATTAATCGAACTACCGTCCTCCCGCACTAATCTACCGCTCCAATTCATTGCTCTATTAGGCAACATGTTAAAGGCTAAGCTTTTTTCAGTGGCATCTAAAAGAACTAATGACCCATCATTTTGCTCAATAGCAGCAATTACATAATTAAATCCATTGGTTGTTGGAAAAAGAGGAATTCCGTGTGTTTTTGAACTTACTAATACAGGATTTGCTTTTAAACCAGCATACCGTAACATTGAAGTAAGCATTAAATTAATATCGCCCACATTACCGGTTTGTTCCTCATATGCCTTTTTCACGCCATTCTCCGACCAAAAACTAGAATAACCATTCCAATTCATCCTATTTTTTACAAATTCAAAAATATGTAATGCTAGTTCTTTTGAATTGCCAACCTTACTACTAATTTTATCTATATCAGCTTTAAAATAACTGGTTTTTGCCAGTTCAGGACCAAAATCATCATAAGAGTTGATTGCACTTGCAACATCAGCCCAGGTTTGGCTATAGTTCTTTGGAGCCGAATTTGGAAATTCTGTGTATGCTAGTTCAAATGTTATCGCACTTCTATAGTTGTCAATATTATCCGTAAAATCTACATTCTTTAAGGCTGGGATATCATCAACCTTTACTGTGTAAGTGTTCTCAGCAAACTCCAACGCGGTAGTCTCATTTCTTTCTTCTCTATATTGAACTGTGAGCTTTCTGGTTTTATTGCTTTGTTCCAATACTATTGGGTAATACCCTTTAGTATACTGTTTAAACACAAAATATTCTGGAATTTCTACAGATACATCTACATGATTAACCGGAATACCATATTGAAAAGTAAAATCCGCCATATACCCAGTCATATATGAAAGTACCTGATAACTCAAATCAATTACACTACCCTCCTTTACTTCTGGCATCGTTATCGATGCTAGATTCAAATACTTACTAAGGTTTTCTCTGAAAACTCCCTCCTTTTTTAGCTTGACCTCATCAATTTTAGAGCCATTCGAATTAAAAGTATAGCCTTTTATTTGGCCAATTTTTTCTTCGCCAGACCTAGACGCGTATAATGGAACTTGGACCGTGGCATAGCCTAAACCTGTTTTCTTATAAATTTTTATTCTAAGATGCACATCCCTTATGGTGCGAAAACCTTTTTTTCCATCATAATCATAATACAACCTTTCCTTTTTATATAAAACAGCAGCTTCAGCTTCTTTATCAAGGTGATGTTCGGTCTGTAAAACTTCTTCTTGTGATACCTTTCCAAACTTAATTTTACTTTCTTGCGCAAAACTTAGCGCACTTACTAAAACGGTAATAAAAATTAGTTTTAGCTTCATGGTTTAGGTTTTAATCAGTATTATTTTTGAATTGTCAGTGCTTGCAATTTTCTTTCTAAAATTTCTAAAATCTTCATACTTATTTTTGGAATACTTTCCAGATTTAATCAAAAGCTTTCTCTTGTATAGCAACTGATTATCTTCTAGCCGCTCAATACTAATAGCATATTCCCCAAATTCTGTTACCAATTCAAAGGGCGAGAGCAAAGATTCTACTTTATAAGTTTTGGGTAAGGTTATTCTAAATTCATCTTCATCTAAATACCCGCGTTTGATTATGATATCGTGTTTTCTATTTCGGTATCGCTTTGGAACAAAAGAATTTCGATTGAACATATTTGGGGCAAAAAGCACTTTATCACCAGCCTTTGACAAGTAACTATTTGAAGAAAGTGAGACTTTCTCCTTAATTTGAATCTTGTCTTTATCATTCTCGTATGAAATGTCTTTCAGCCTAATGTCATTTACATAGTCCCAATATTCTTTATAGTGAGATTCGCGTTCTTGCTCGTTTTTTAACGGTAATCTAAACTTTTCATCGTATTGTATACCTGCGCTAACAATCTCAACATTAGCCAATATACTACTATCTTCAAAAATTGAAATATTCGCTTTTGTCAACTGCCAATTATCCTCATTCTGATAAGCTCTTGATTTTATTAAATCACCACTTTCTGGTGCCACTTTTAACACATATCGGTTATCTGTAAAAGTGCCTAAATAATCTGCAGGCACTACTTGACTTGTGCATTCCAACCATACTTCTTGATCCGCCAATGGCACGTTTAAAAATACATGATTACCCTGTAGCGAAGGAAAATCAACGTCAAGGCTTCGCTGCCTGGCATCAGCATAAACCACGGTGTAAAAAGATTGAATACCAACAGCCTTTAAGAGTGCCATTGTATAATTGGTCAATCCTTTACAGTCACCATATTTTACGCGATCAACTTCCTGTGCACTTATGGGCATCCAGCCACCTATGCCCAATTGAACACTTATGTAACGGGTATTGTTCTGTACATATTCATATACTTTTTTAATTTTTTCTTTTGGGTCTACTATGCCACTTACAAGGCCTTTCACTTTATTTATTGTAGAAATTTCTAGTTTTTCTTGACCGCTTAAAAGTGAATTGTAAATCCATTTGCCATAATCATTCCAAGTTTTAGCATTGCCATCAACTCCTTTCAAATGAAATTTCTCTAAAGCAAACTTTATTGATGGAGTAAACTCACTAAACTCAGGAGAAAAATCTTCTTCCTCAATTGCATTTATGTTTTCCGCCGTATACCTTAGCCTGCTACCACTACCCTCGCGTAAAATATCATATTCCTCAAAATTCTGTTCTTTTTTTCTGAAAGCAATTTCACTTTGCAAATCAAATATAAACTCACTCTTTTCAGTACTAACCCTATAGTCATCTAAAAAATACCAGTGAGGTAAAAATGCAGTATCTGCTGTTGTATATGTTTTCTCAAACTCAATTGTGTAAGGATAATTTATTGGAGTGTATCGCAAAAATTTAACTCGTGAATCAGAATATAAAGTGCCATCACCTGAAGCGCTTTGGTCCACAAAATCTTTTTCTTTTATTTTTTTTATTTCTTTTCCATTACCATCATAAACAAAAGCTGAAAGCGTTTTAATCTTGCTATTATCATCATAAAACGCATATGCATTTAAATGTTTTTGACCATTTTCATTGAGAATTGTGACTACTCTTTTTGACGAAACCTGCATGAAATTATGAGCTTCAATAGTAACGGTCATCTGGTCTAATCGTACAACTGCATCTGAATTTTCAAGTAAGTCTTTGCTAATGCCTGCATAGCTATACTTTTGATTTTGCGCAGTCAATAAAATAGTGGTAAAAAAAAGAAAACAAAAAAATAAACGCATTCGGTTTAGGGCTGGGTTATAAAAATAACGAACAGCAACAAAGTTTCTTATAATGAGGAATAAAAAAAATGATAAATTTCATCTTTTCAATACGCATCACTCTTTATTTTTTGTGTCAATTAAAATAGTTACCGGTCCATCATTTAACAACTCCACTTTCATATCAGCGCCAAAAACACCAGCACCAACTTTTTGACCCAGGTCATTCTCTAGTTGTGAAAGAAAAGCTTCGTATAGCGGAACTGCAACATCAGGTTTGGAAGCCTTTATATAAGATGGACGATTTCCTTTTTTGGTACTTGCATGCAACGTAAATTGGCTCACTACAATAGCCTGCTTAGAAGTTTCAAGCAATGACAGGTTCATAACGCCATCAATATCATTAAAAATCCTGAGGTTACTTATTTTTTTAGAAAGCCAAAAAACATCCGTTTCATCATCGCCGTCTTCAATACCCAAAAGTATCAGTAGTCCCTTTTCTATTTGAGAGACAATCACATCATCAATAGTTACTTTCGCGTAAGCTACCCTTTGAACAACTGCCCTCATTATTTCTCTTTATGCATATCAATTCTGTAATTCTCATCTTCACCCAACACCATTTGTGCGTAGCTTCTATATCTGCTCCAGGCTACTTTATTGGCCTCCAAAGCGTCTTTTACCGCGCATTTTGGCTCATCTAGGTGCAAACAATTATTAAACTTACATTCTGATTTTAATTTGAAAAACTCTGGGAAATAATCACCGATCTCAGCTTTTTCCATGTCTACGATACCAAAGCCCCTTATGCCCGGCGTATCAATAATTCTAGCTCCAAAAGACAAATCATACATTTCGGCAAAAGTGGTCGTATGCTGCCCCTGTAGATGCTGTTCAGATAGCTGTGCCGTCTTTAGGGCAAAACCTTCTTCAAGCGTATTGATTAACGTTGACTTACCTACTCCAGAATTGCCTGAGAACATACTGGTCTTCTCCACCATTAAATCTTTGACAGCATTAACATTTAAACCCGTCTGTGCAGATAGCTGAATACAGGTATAGCCTATATCTTGATATAACGCGGTCAAATAATCAATTTCAGCTTTTTCTTCATCACCATAAGAATCCATTTTATTGAAAAGTAATATTGCTGGAATGTGATATGCCTCAGCAGTTACTAAAAACCGATCTATAAAGCTGGTGTATGTTGTAGGATTGTTTAAAGTTACCAACAGAAATACTTGATCTAAATTTGCCGCTATAATATGGGTCTGTTTGGAAAGATTGACCGATTTACGGATAATATAATTCTTACGTTCTTTTATTTCTGAGATGACCCCTATTTCTTCATCCCCTATCTTTTCCAAAGCAAAAGTTACCCGGTCACCAACCGCAATCGGGTTGGTACTCTTTATTCCTTTAATTCTGAATTTTCCTTTGATTCGACAATTATAAAAAAAACCTGTATCTGATTTAACAGTATACCAGCTTCCCGTCGATTTATACACTATTCCTTGCATTAAAAGGCTTGTTGATAACAATCTATACAATAACAAAGAAACGACTTTCTTTTTTTAACATTTTATAGTATTATTGGGTTTAATTAATTAAAATCAACTGAAACATGAAATTTAAACACGTAGCGCTAACACTAATATGCTGTTCCTTTTTTAGTGTATTGACCGCACAAGAGGTAATCACCAATGAAAGTGTAGTTCAAATGTTAGAATTAGGGTTTGATGATGCAATGATTATCGACAAAATATATACCTCTGATGTTAAATTTGATGCTTCCATCGCAGGTCTTGGAAAATTAAAGAAAGCTGGGGTTTCTTCTGAGGTACTTTCATTGATTATGGAAAAGTCCAAACAAAACACCAAATCAAAAACCGGAATCTATTTTGCTAACGAAGATGGTGAAGATGAGTTAATACAACCAGCGGTTTTCTCTGGCACAAATAATAATCAAGTAGCACAAAAATTGGTTTCTGGACTCATTAATTCAAAACAAAAAGCAAGATTGCCCAGAACCCAATCAAACAACGTTATCAAAACTAGCACACCAGAATTCACCTTTATTTTCAACCCTGCTACCACTGAAGTTGATAATTTACAGAACACTCAGGGCAATCAAGCAGGATTATTAAACTGGTGGTTTAGAGTCGCGAGTAATCCGAATGAATTTGTATTGGTTAAGCTAAGAGTAAAGGAAAAACAAAACTTGAGAGAGGTCATTACCGGTAAAAGTAGTTGGATTTCTAGCACGAATGGTGTAGATCCAAAATTGGCCATTGGTTTTGATATTGAAGAAATTGAAGGCAACAAGTTTAAAGTAACTCCTAATTCTCTTGAAC
>CAYGUO010000056.1:0-2194 GCA_964353095.1 uncultured Flavobacteriaceae bacterium
GCTTTAATTCCACCCGTAAGTGGGGGATAATATAAAAAATGGTGATTTCATTAAAAATCAATTTGGTTAACAGACGAAAATGGCTTGTTCACCTACATAATTTTGAGTTACATAACAAAAATTTTAAAATTTCAAAATTCATAGACGAAAAGTTTAATTTATTCGATGAACTGCATTTTTAGTCTTAACAAAATCGTAAAATTTGTTAAAAAAAGTGTAGTTCATCGATAAAAAATCCAAGTATATCTAATTCATCGTAACATAGTGGTAGAATCATAATATTTTTTGTAACCCCACAATACCTGCACCTATGAAAAGATTATTAGTCGTCTTTCTATTCACACATATTTTCGCTGTTGGACAATTAGAGATAGGCGGAGATGCTGTTTACTCTCCTACTCAATTAGAAATTGTTACTTCTCGATATCTAAATAATTGGTCCATTGGTCGTAATGATGAAATTGGCGAAACAATTAGGTCGAGTGAAAACTTTTATAATGATGTAGTTGTTAATCAAAGAGGGGATCGTGGTAGATGGGATAATTTTCATAATAGCACCAGTACAATTCCTAATTCTGGCCCTGATGGTCGGTATGAACCTCACTATGCAAGGGCGAGAAGGTATGGTAGTGGTGATTATCCCAATGAACAAAACGTTTCTGAAAATATTTCCAAAACCGCAAATTATGCTTTGATTTTGAGTAAAGCTGCAGATTTGCTGGAACAAGGTCAAACATTCGAAAATGTTAATTCTGAAGGACGGATTTCATTTGCTGGTGAAAGTTGGCAGCTGAAAGATTTAGCAGAAGTTTTAGCGCAAGCAGTATTTACAGAACTCGTTTGGTATGCTGAAAGTGATGCTTTGGATGCAAGTAATGGGGGTATAGAACGTGATTCAGGAGAACCGGCAAGACAGAACAATACACATGGAACCTTTCGAAGGTTTATGTACAATCCATCGTCAATTTTTGGAGTTAATGGATTGAGAACTGGAGCACCATGGTGGGTAACTTTTGCTAAAATGTCAAAACTGGTTCATGCTTATGGAAAAGTCAAGAATCTATTGATAGGCACACAACTATATGAAAATAATAAACAAAAAGTTAATTATTGGTTTAAAGATTGGAGAGATTTCTGTTTTGCTAACATGGACATTTTAATGAAATCAAAATTGAACGATAACTGGCGAAATTTTGAGAAGAATTGGAAAATAGGTGGTAGTTTATTTGAAGGAAAGGGGAACGCACAAAGTTACACGCACTATGATAAAAATGGTAATGGTGAGAATAGAATTCAAGGTAATTTATGGGATGTATTCAACAACAGAGAGAATGATCATTTTGAATATCTACATACATACGCTACTTACTTTGGCGATGTAGCGCTGCAAGAATGGATGTTTGATTGGTGGAAAGCCTTTTATGCCGTTTATACATGGTCAGACGGCACTATGTACGAATTTTATAGGGGAGGAACTGGTATACCTGCCATGCAATATCCACACATCATAATCGTACAGCTTGTAAGTATGGCTCAAACTCATGCAAATGCGGTAATAAATAATTTTCCTAATGTAGGCAATGATCCCCGTAAATTTTATGACTATAAATCTTCAATGGGCTCAGATGAGCTGTCAAACGGCGATTGGGCGGATTCTTCTAGTGGAGGCAGCAAAGGTCTTGAATTAACCATGGATAATATGTTACGGTACTTTCAAAGTGCTTCAAATGGAGGATGGTATTTAGATAGATATGACGAAAGTGGTGCGGCAATTCCTGAGGATAGTAATCAAACGAATACCATTGCCGCTGGTTTAGCAAATTTATATTATGACAACAACTTATTTAGGGCAGGGAATGTTAGAGATGGATCCATGGGGTTAAACACTTATTCAGTACACGGATCTGGTGGATTAAGTGGAGAATGGGGTCAAGCTTGGTGGCTAGCAGGATCATTAGGTGGAGAAGTTGCGGCATATGAAATGGGAGGTGTTCTAGCTGATGATATTAGTACTTGGGAAGACAATACGGGTAATAGGGATTCAGGAGAGGATGAAGAAGAAGAAAACAACGACGATTCTGAAGAAGAAAGCACTGATGATTCTGAGGAAGAAAATAATGATGAGGAAAGTTCTGATGGTTCTGAGGAAGAAAATAATGACGAGGAGTTAGATAACTCCGAGGATGATTTGGAG
>CAYGUO010000056.1:2294-4718 GCA_964353095.1 uncultured Flavobacteriaceae bacterium
TTCTGAGGAAGAAAATAATGACGAGGAGTTAGATAACTCCGAGGATGATTTGGAGGATACAATTTCCGAAGAAGAGTTAGATGAGATTTTAGAAGCAAATAGTGAGTTCTTCATTGCAGAAAACCCCGTGCGCGAAAGCATGTTGAAAATAGTAAAATCTGATGATGATTGCGGTGTGGTAAGCATCTATGATATGACTGCTAGACTACTTTATCAAAAAGATAATTGCGGAAGACAAATAAGCATTCCCGTAGATTTTATTCTTTCGACAGGTATTTATATAGTTCAGGTCGCAAGAGAGTCAAAGACTAATGTTAAACGCTTCCTGTACACGAGAAACTAAATCAAAAAAATATTTTTAGTTTTAGATTACTTTTTTTAGTAGAAAAATATAGTTTTTTGTTAAAAATGATTAATTCTTAAATTCGATTGCTATCTTAAACCTGAGATTTTGAATCAAAGAATTGAATGTTAATAGACAACCATAATAGAACTATAAATTACCTTCGTTTGGCGGTAACGGACCGTTGTAACCTACGCTGTAATTACTGCATGCCCGCTGAAGGCATCAACTTTGTTAAAAACGATAAACTATTAACTATTGATGAGCTAAAAAAGCTTAGCGAAGTTTTAGTAGGTCAAGGCGTTAACAAAATTAGAATTACTGGCGGAGAGCCTTTTGTTCGAAAAGATATGATGCAACTGCTTAGGCATCTAAAAGAACTAAAAGGTCTTGAAGATATCTCTATTACCACAAACGCAACCTTGATAGGGCCTTATATTAGCGAGCTAAAAGAACTGGGCGTTCGCAATATCAACGTAAGCCTTGATGCTATTGATAGGGCAACCTTTGAAAGCATTACGAGACGCAACCAATACGATACCGTACATGGAAATCTAATCAAATTGATTACAGAAGGTTTTAACGTTCGGATTAATTTTATCGTTTTAGAAGGGCAAAATGAACAAGATATCATTCCTATTCTAGAATTGATGAAGCATTATCCTGTTTCCGTTCGGTTTTTAGAAGAAATGCCTTTTAATGGGGGCAGTAAGTCTTTTCAAAAAATCACTTGGGATTATAAAGCAATTTTGATTCATATTACCAACCATTTTCCTAAATATTCTAAATTGGAGTCTCCGGAAACCTCTACATCCATTAATTATCAAATTCAAGGCCATCAAGGTACATTCGGTTTAATCCCCTCTTTTAGTCGCACGTTTTGTGGCAGTTGCAATCGACTAAGAGTAACCGCAACAGGTGATGTTATTACGTGTTTGTATGGAAAACCAAAGGCAAATCTTAGGGATATTATTCGAGGTGAAAATTCAAAAGAAGGGATTGAAAATGCAATTTTGGAAGCTGTTGGCAGTCGTGCTAAAACCGGTTTTGATGCCCAAAAAGAACACACTGGGGTTTTTAAGAATTCAATGACTTCAATAGGTGGGTGATATAGAAACTTTATGACTAAAGAAACGAAATGCTACGGACTCATCCTTTCGGGAGGTAAAAGCACGCGAATGGGGAGTGATAAAGGACTTATTCCTTATCACAAAATTCCTCAGCGTGAATACCTTTATCAACTCCTCAATAGGGTTTGCGCTAAAACCTTTTTAAGTATTCGTTCAGAACAAGAAAAGGAATTGCCCGGTAATTTTAATTCTATTGTTGACAAGAATGAGTATAGGGGTCCGTTAAATGGAATTTTAAGCGCACATAAAGCATATCCCACTGCTGCTTGGCTGGTGTTGGCCTGTGATTTACCCCTGTTGAACCAAAAAGCAATTGCAGCATTACTAAAGCAGCGCGATGCAACTAAGTTGGCTACCGCCTATGCAACAAAAAAAAGTAAGCTTCCAGAGCCTTTAGCGGCAATTTGGGAACCTAAAGGCTTACAAAAGGCTATTGTATATATGGAAAATGCGGGGAGTTCTTGTCCTCGTAAATTTCTGATCAATTCGGATATAAAATTGATTTTTCCAGATAATGACGAACAGTTGTATAATGCCAATTCACTTGCGGAATATGAATTTGCAAAATCAAAGGTTGAAAAATGATAAAAATATCTAGATATGAAAGGCATGAAAGTCTAGAAGGTTTTGGTTCTAAGAATCAAGAAAAACTTTTGAACAGTAAGGTTTTGGTGGTTGGGTTGGGCGGATTGGGAATTCCCGTTGTACAGTATTTAAACGCTATGGGTATTGGCACCCTTGGTTTGGTTGAAAATGACATAGTAGCATTACATAATTTGCAACGCCAGGTGTTATATACTGAAAAAGACATTGGCAAGCCTAAGCTTGAAGTAGCATTTGAATATCTTAAAAAACAAAATTCAAGCACCTTACTTAAGCCTTTTTCTTATTATTTAACCAAAGAGAACGCGCTCGATACGATTAAAGATTTTGATGTCGTTGTTGATGCAA
>CAYGUO010000056.1:4728-17066 GCA_964353095.1 uncultured Flavobacteriaceae bacterium
ATGCAACGGATAACTTTGCAACCAGGTATTTAATAAATGACGCTTGTACCATACTAAAAAAGCCTTTTGTTTACGGAGCTTTACACGCCTTTGAGGGTCAAGTGAGCGTTTTTAACTATCAAAATGGGCCTACGTATCGTTGTTTATTTCCTGATATGCCATCTGCAGATGAAATTCCTAATTGCGATATAAATGGGGTGCTAGGGGTTTTACCGGGTATCATAGGAACCCTTCAGGCTTTGGAAGTAATCAAAGTAATTACGGGAATAGGAGCGGTGCTATCTGGAAAATTATTATTATTTGATGGATTAACACAATCCACTAAAAAAATTGGTTTTAAATCCCGTAAAGAGCATAAGAACATAAGGAATTTAAAAGATGATTATGGTTCTTCCTTCCGTGAGCTAGAAAATAGTATTGCCGCTGAAGACTTAACATTGCTTTTAACCAAAAGAACTGTTCAGCTTATTGATGTTCGAAATCCTGAAGAATTTGAACAATATCACCTTCCCGGCGCAATTAATCTTCCTTTATCAAGCTTAGTAAAGAATAGTGGTGTGATTGATTTTGCTAAAAACGTGTACTTGGTTTGCAAATCTGGTCAGCGTAGTACTCAGGCACGGCAGTTACTTTTAAAACAGGAGCCAAAAGCAACTATCTATAGTTTGTTGGGAGGAATAGATAAAATGCCCCAAGTATGTCAATAGCCTTAGGTGATTTGGCACTCTTGATGCTCATTTTTTTTATAGTAGCCCTTTTGTATGCCTCAGTTGGTTTTGGTGGTGGATCAAGTTATTTGGCAATTTTGGCCTTACTATTCAGTAGTTTTTTTATTATTAGAAGTACCGCACTACTTTGTAATTTAATGGTTGTTTCAGGCAGTTGTTATCTGTTCTTCAAAAGGGGACATTTGCATCTTAAAAGCTTTTTTCCTTTTATTATTACAAGTGTTCCTATGGCCTTTTTAGGAGCCACCTTTAAATTGGATGAGGCGGTTTTTTTTATAATACTTGGCGTTTCATTGATTACTGTTGCATTGGCGTTGGTACTACAGACAATTAATTTAAAACCCAATTATAAATCCTTAAAATACCCAACGGCATTTTCTTATGGTTTAGGTGCCATAATTGGTTTGTTATCAGGTTTAGTAGGTATTGGCGGAGGTATTTTTCTTGCTCCAATCCTAAACCAAATGAAATGGGCCAAACCAGTTACCATCGCTGCCTTGGCAAGTATTTTTATTTTAGTAAATTCCATTTCGGGAATCACCGGGCTACTTGCTAGCAATACCTTTGAGTTATTTTGGCCAGAAACCATAGGACTTTTAATAGCGGTTTTAGTGGGTGGTCAAATTGGGGTTCGCCTTAGTTTAGGTTCGATTTCTGCAAAAGGAATACGATTGCTTACAGCTTTTTTAGTTTTGTTTGTAGGCATTAGGGTACTATTGAATAACGGATTACAAATTAACCTATTTACATGATTGTATTTGAAGAGGCCTTGTCTCACGTATTGCACCATACCACTGATTTTGGAGAGGAGTCTATTCCTTTTGAAAAAGCAAATGGTCGTGTATTGGCAGAAGTTGTTTTCGCTGATCGTGATTTCCCACCATTTAATAGAGCTACAAAAGATGGCATTGCCATAAAATTTGAACGTTTCAGAAACTCCGTTTCAACATTCAAGATTGAAGCTATCGCAGCAGCGGGTAGTCCACAATTAAGCCTTACTGATGACTGTTGCTGTATTGAAATAATGACAGGAGCCATAGTGCCGCATAATACCGATACCGTGGTAATGTATGAGCATTTAAACATTGAAAATGGCGTAGCAACCATTGGAAAACAGGTGAGGGAGGGTCAGAATATCCATTTGCAAGGTAGTGATGAGAAAAAAGGGGCTAAGCTTTTACAAAAGGGAATAAAAATATCCGCTGCTGAAATTGGCGTATTGGCAACCGTGGGAAAATCCAAAGTTTTGGTCAAAAGAAACCCAAAGGTTTGCTTGGTATCTACAGGAGATGAATTGGTGAATGTTGATGAAGTTCCCCAACCACATCAAATTAGAAAATCGAATTCACATACGTTAAGTTCAGCGTTGCGCGAGAGAGGTATTCAGGCTGAAATAAAACACATTGCAGACAGTAAAGAGGAAACTAAAAAAGAAATTGAAAAAATTATTGAGGAATTTAATGTGGTTCTTTTAAGTGGCGGTGTTTCAAAAGGAAAATATGATTATTTGCCGGAGGCTTTTAAAGCGATTGGTGTAACTAAAAAATTTCATAGGGTAAAACAACGACCAGGCAAGCCCTTTTGGTTTGGAGTCCATGAAAAAGCGGAAGCAACAATTTTTGCATTCCCTGGAAATCCAGCTTCAACTTTTGCTAATTTTCATGTGTATTTTATTCCTTGGCTAAATAAATGTTTAGGACTAAAAACTGCTAAAATTAGGGTGGTTTTAAAAGAGGTTTTTGAAAACACAACAGATTTAACCCGCTTCATAAGTGCAAAAATAGAATTCGGTCATGGAATTTTATCTGCTTATCTTGTTCAAGGTAATGGTTCGGGTGATTTAACCAGTTTGGCAAAATCAGATGGTTTTATCAAAATAGAACCAAATACAAGGTATAAAATAGGTCAAGAAGTCATGTTTTATCCAACTAGAAGCATCTTATGATACATGAACTTAAAAAGATAATTGAAGCGTACTCAAAAGCCAAAGAACAAGGTATTCAATGTGTGTTGGCAACAGTAGTTGCTTTGGACGGGTCATCTTACCGCCGCCCCGGAGTTCGTATGCTTTTACAGGAAGATGGGAAGATGATTGGTGCTGTAAGCGGAGGATGTGTAGAAAAAGAAGTGTTTCGTCAAGCAAAATCGGTTTTTGAAAGTAACATCTCAAAAGTAATGACCTATGATGGTCGTTACCGTTTGGGCTGTGAAGGGATATTGTACATTTTGTTAGAAACTTTTAAGCCGGAAAACATTTTTTTGAAGGATTTTTGGAATTCTGTTGAAAAACGAAAATATGTTCAGGTGGATAGTTATTACCTGAAAGAACACGGTCATAATGCTAGTTTTGGCTCCGTCTTTAAATTTAAAAATCAACAAACTTCCTTACAGAAATCAGTTTTATCCAAAGTGGACCTTCTTGTTTTTTCGCAGCTATTGGCACCTTGCTTTAAACTTATCATCATTGGTGCTGAGCATGATGCCGTACAATTTTGTACTTATGCAGCATTGACAGGGTGGGAGGTTACCATAGTAGCGAATCCGAAAGAGGAAAAAACACTTATTGATTTCCCCGGGGCAACGGCATTTATTGAAACGGAAGCCGATATTGTCGATTTGCATATTGATGAACAAACTGCGATTGTTTTAATGACCCATAGCTATGTAAAAGATTTACAATTTTTAATGGCACTTAAACATGAAAAAGCAGCTTACTTTGGGTTGTTAGGCCCTGCCAAAAGACGGGAGAAACTTTTGTCCGAGCTAATGGACAGATGTCCTGAAATTACTGAGGAATTCATCACACAAATTCATGGCCCTGCCGGTATTGCGATAGGGGCCGAAACACCACAAGAGATAGCCATTTCAGTAATAGCTGAGATATTATCGGTCACCAATAAGGTTCAGCCTATTTTATTGAAAGAAAAAATTGGCGCGATACATAGTAAATGAAAGATGACTACCCAAAAATCGCTATTCTAATACTTGCTGCCGGCGCATCATCACGTATGGGCGAACCCAAACAGCTATTAGCTTGGGGCAAATCCACACTTTTAAATCATGCTATTGCACAGGCACTTCTAGTTTCTGATACAATTTTGACTATTCTTGGGGCACATCAAGATGTGATCGCACCTACATTAACAAACTCACAGCGTATTATTTTTAATCCAAATTGGAAGGAAGGCATGGGTACTTCCATCGCAAGGGGTATAGCAACATTACAGCAGCAAGATAATTTTGAGGCTATCTTGATTATGCTGGCAGACCAACCGCTTATAGATGCAAAATATCTAAAAGAACTTACCGCGTTACATTTTAACTCAGGCAGTAAAATAACGGCAACCTCTTATGGAACCAGAAAAGGTGTTCCTGCAGTATTTCATAATTCCTTATTTAAGGAACTTGGTAAATTGAACAAAGATTATGGGGCTAAAATGCTGATGAAGCGTTTTGCTTCGGATTTAACCAGTTTAGACCCTTGCGGAAGAGAAGTTGATATCGACACTAGAGAGACGTATTTGAGGCTGTTCAACAAACATCACAAACCATTAATACAATAAGAATGAAACAAATTTTAATTACAGTCCTAATACTACTCAGTTTAGTATTGAATGCACAAGAAATGAGTTTTGAAGAATATAATCCGAAATCAACCTTGGTGGTTCCTAAAAACCCTAAATCAAGCGCTAAATTCAAGTTTATAGATGTTCATAGCCATCAAAATAAAATGGCAGAACAAGATTTATCGACGCTGATTGTAGCTATGAACCAACTCAATGAAGGGATCATGGTGAATTTGAGTGGAGGTTCTGGTGACAGATTGCGTGCAATGCTGAAAAATGTAAACGAAAACTACCCTAATCGATTTGCCATCTTTGCTAATGTTGATTTTAGTGGAGTAGGCAGTAAAAATTGGGGTGAAGAAGCGGCCATACAATTGGAAGCAGATGTCAACGCTGGAGCGAAAGGACTAAAAATATTTAAAAGTTTGGGACTGCGGTATAATGATATCAATGGTAAAAGAATCGCCATAGATGATGCGCGTTTAGACCCCATTTGGACAAAATGTGGTGAATTAGGAATCCCAGTTTTAATTCATGCGGCAGATCCTAAGTCGTTTTGGGACCCTATGAACAGTGAAAACGAACGTTGGTTAGAATTAAAGACAAGACCTCGAAGAAAGCGTTCAGCAACCAATCCTGCACCATGGCAACAAATTATTGATGAACAACATCGTATGTTCAAAAAGCACCCAAAAACCAAATTCATAAATGCCCATATGGGCTGGTATGCAAATGATTTAAACAGGTTAGGGGAGCTGTTGAATGAAATGCCCAATATGTATGTTGGTATAGGCGCAATCATCGCTGAACTTGGGAGACAACCAAAACAGGCAAAGTCCTTTTTTGTAAAATATCAAGACAGAATACTTTTTGGAAAAGACAGCTGGAAGCCAGAAGAATTCCCATTGTACTTTAGAGTGCTGGAAACTGCCGATGAGTACTTCCCATACTATAAAAAATACCACGCCTTTTGGGCTATGTATGGCCTAGATTTACCAGATGAGGTTTTGAAAAAAGTATATTACAAGAATGCCTTGAAGCTTATTCCTGGTTTGGACAAGACTTTGTTTGAAGACTAATCCGTCTAGCGTTATATGTCGGGTGAGCGGAATCAGTAGGGGTTAATTCTTGAAAAATCCCACATGAAATCTGCCTTCTTACCAATGAAGACTTTTTCTTTTGCGCTAGCGCTTCAATTTGTTTGTTTAAAAACTGCATGCTAGAAAAACGAGAAAATTAGATTGCTATTGCTTCTATCAATAAGAAAAATTACTTTTTTATGTGATTTATTACCCACTATGCATACTAACCAAGTATAAGAATTTCACTTGAAGAAAAAAGAAACGGAATTTGTTAGCGTAATTAAACAGCATGAAGGGCTAATTTTCAAGGCTTGCACTATTTATACCGACAATACTCAAGATCAAAAAGATTTGTTTCAAGAGATTGTTTTTCAACTTTGGAAATCATTCGATTCCTTCAAGAATGAGTCAAAACGAAGTACGTGGATGTATCGTGTTGCCATGAATACAGCCATAACACAGTTAAAAAAGCGTAAAAGGTCACCTCCAGTTGAACCTATTGAAAAAGGTGTTTTGGAACAATTTGAACATTATGATACCACCATAGAAGAAAACCTCAGAAAAATATACCAACATATTCATCAATTAAATGTGTTGGAAAAAGGACTAATGCTTTTACTACTTGAAGGAAAAAATTATCAAGAAATTTCAGAGATTTCAGGGTTAACCCCTACAAATGTAGGAACGCGAATTAATAGAATTAAGAAAAAACTAAAGTCCCAAATCTTAAAAAAACATGCAAATGGAATTTGAAGAACTACAAGAGGCTTGGAATGCCATGAACGAAGAATTAAACAAGCAAAAGAAACTAACAAATACAATCATTATAGCAATGACCAAACAGAAATACAAGAATAAATACAGTACCGCCACTAAAATTGAGCTCTTTGCTTCATTAATATGTTTTGTTATGGGCTTTTATGTCATTATCAATTTTGGAAAACTTGATACTTGGTATCTTCAGGCATTGGGAGTATTCACCATTACATATTATACAATTTTCCCAATACTATCGGTAAGCGCGCTTCTTCGGCTGAATAATCTAAATCTATCTCAAAATCATGAAGCCCTTATGATGGATTTTAATAAGCGAAGAAAGTGGTTTTTGTTGATACAGCAACTGAGTATTATACTTTGTTTTGGTTTGGTTGTTGCTGCTTTACCAGTGGTAGTGAAAATATCTAAAGGTCAAGATTTGCTTTTGAGCAGCACTACCTGGTTATGGTACTTGCCCATAGCAGTAGTTTTTCTTTTTTTCTTCACCAGATGGGGATATCGATGCTATAAGAATATGACGAACTCCGCAGAACAAATTTTGGCAGAATTGGAATGATTATCCAATGGTCTCATGATATACGGTTTTATCCAAAATAAGCTTGTGTTGTACATGTGAAAAAATATTAACCCAATTCATTTTTAGAATAAGTGCTGCGGTAGGGATATTATCTTCTTCAATCGCTTGAATGATAGAATCGTTCTGATTGTCAATCTGTTCGTAAAAAGAAGAATCGGTAATGAATATTTGTTCGTAAAATAGAATTCTTGCCTCTAAATCTTCAAGAATGGAAAGTAATATTTTATTTGTACAATCACGAACCAATAAATGGTGAAAGGTAATTCTTGAATTTAAACGCGCCACGTGTGTGTGGGTTTGTTGCAGCTGTAATTGTTCTGCCTTCAATGCCCTAATCGTAGTTTTTTTAAAGTTGCTATTTTCTAAGGCGATAACCTCTAGTTGCGCAATGGTGTCATAGAGGTCCCGGGCTTCCAAGTACGATAATTCGGGAATAATAAACCCTCTATTGGGTACTGCACTAATTATTCTTGCTTGTTCAAGTTGGCTTAAAGCTTCTCTAACCGGGGTTACGCTTACATTTAAGTCTCTGGAAAGTTGCGCTAAGTTCAGTGTTTTACCAATACTCAAATCTCCATTCAATATTTTCTTTAACAAGTGTCTGCGAACCTTGTTTCTCAAAATAGTTTTAGAATTCATGTGCAAATATAATCGTATACGATTTTAAACTTCGACTATTCTATATTATTGCCTTATTTTTATTTTCTAATGAAAAAAAATCACAAAATGCGCTTTAAATTAATTTTTGTAATCATTGTTGGTATTGCAATAGGCTCATGTAAAAAAGATAAACCATTTTCTAACGCCGCCAGTTTTTACGAAACCGAATTGTTTAAAGATGTGCAATTGGCTGCTATTTATAAGGATTCAAAAACTTTTGTTGATTTGGTTCCAAAAGAATCTTATCTCGTTCTTGAAGAATTGTATTTAAAAGAAAAGGACAAGGAAAATTTTGACTTGAATGATTTTGTAGCGCAAAATTTCATGGACAAATCCATGAAGTCCCTAGAATTTAAAACAGATACCACAAAGACCATGTATCAGCATATCAATACCATGTGGGATAAACTAACACGTGGTCCAGATGAAGCTATAGCGAATTCATCTCGCATACCATTGCCTCAAAAATATGTTGTTCCCGGTGGTCGTTTTCAAGAAATTTATTATTGGGACAGCTACTTTACCTTAGAAGGCTTACTGGCCGATGACCGGAGGGATTTAGCAAAAAATATGGTCGATAACTTTACGTTTTTAATAGATTCCCTTGGTTTTATACCAAATGGTACACGTGATTATTACACTACAAGATCACAACCGCCTTTTTATGGTTTGATGGTCAATGCTTTAGCTCGTGAAGATAAAAATTTGATACTTTACTATTTACCGGAGCTTGCCAAAGAATATGAATATTTTATGTCACATGATTCCATTGATAGACCTTATGGCTCAAGTAAGCACGTAGTGCAAATGATAGGTGGCGGATTATTAAATAGGTATTATGATTCTGGTAATGTCCCTCGTCCTGAAGCGTATAAAGAAGATGTACATCTTGCAAGTGAACTCCAAGGTCCTAAAGCGAAAGAAGATTTATTTCAAGATTTACGCTCAGCTGCCGAATCTGGTTGGGATTTTAGTACCAGATGGTATGCGAATGAAGGCGATTTTTCCAGTACCATGACAACCTCTATTCTACCTGTTGATTTAAATTGTTTGTTATACAATTTAGAAAGACTTTTAAAAGACGGTGCAAACATGAAAGGTGATAAAGAAGCTGCTGCATATTTCAACCAAAAGGCGAATTTGCGCAAAAGATTGATAAGAGAGTATATGTGGAACGATGAAATAGGGTATTTCATGGACTTTGATTTCAAAAGAGCCGAACAAACGGACGAATTGACACTCGCAGGAGTTTATCCCTTATTCTTTGGGGTTGCTAGCATTGCTGAGGCAGAGAAAACCAAAGATTTTATCATGAAAACATTTTTAAGGGATGGAGGATTGGTAACGACAGTCAAGAATTCAGGACAACAATGGGATGCTCCAAACGGTTGGGCTCCTTTGCAGTGGATAGCTGTAAATGGCTTGCTTACTTATGGTTATCAAGATGAGGCCAAAGAAATCATGCACCGTTGGCTGGCGCTCAATGAAAAAGTCTATCAGAGTACTGGTAAAATGATGGAGAAATATAATGTTGAAGACTTAACCTTACTTTCCGGTGGCGGTGAATATGAAACCCAAGATGGCTTTGGTTGGACCAATGGAGTTGCTATTGGCTTTAAAAGGCTTTTAGACCAAATGGAAGCGGCACAGAACTAAACATCATTTATAGCCTTTTTAAGATTTTAGACGTAAGAAAAAATAATTTCCTGAACCTAGTAAAGTAATTTTTCACAGCATATCAAAAAGTGCTTATTGCAGCATTAGCACTTGGATAGTTGCTTTTTGGATTTACTTTTTTCAGGCTGCTAATTTTCCCTTAGCTGAATCGTTTTTTTAAGTATCTTTTTCTATTAATTAACCAAATAAAATACCACCATGAAATTACGATTTTTAGCAGTGCTAAACTTTTTATTGATGATATGCTTTGTGCTAAATTTAGGGGCACAAGAAAAAAAGGAAGATGATATCTATAAAGGCTTAGCATTTAGAAATTTAGGGCCCGCATTAACTTCTGGACGTATAGCAGATATTGCGATTCACCCTGAAAATGAAAGTATATGGTACGTCGCTGTAGCTTCTGGTGGAGTATGGAAAACCGTAAATGCAGGTACTACCTTTGAACCCATTTTTGATAATGAAAAAAGTTATTCTACTGGATGTGTGACCATTGATCCCAACAACCCCAGTACTATTTGGGTTGGTACCGGTGAGAATGTGGGCGGTCGCCATATTGGTTTTGGTGATGGTATTTATGTTAGTTATGATGCTGGCAAGAGCTGGAAGAATATGGGATTAAAGAATTCAGAACATCTTTCTAAAATCATCGTACACCCTGAAAATTCAAATGTCATTTATGTAGCCTCTCAAGGACCTTTATGGAGCAAAGGCGGAGAACGTGGTTTCTACCTATCCGAAGATGGTGGTACAACTTGGAAAAAAACCTTAGGTAATGAGGAGTGGACTGGGGTAACGGATATTGTAATGGATTCAGAAAATCCTGAAGTTATCTATGCCGCTACATGGGACAGACAAAGAACAGTTGCAGCTTATATGGGTGGTGGCCCAGGTTCTGGACTTCATAAATCTATAGACGGAGGTCAAACATGGACAGCTTTAAAGTCTGGATTACCTAGCTCCAATATGGGAAAAATAGGTTTGGCAATGTCTCCTTTTGACAGTCAAACTATTTATGCAGCCATTGAACTCGATCGCAAAAAAGGCGGATTTTATATGTCAACCAATGGCGGTGCTTCATGGAGCAAGCAGTCAGATGCTGTTTCAGGTGGCACAGGACCTCACTATTATCAAGAACTGTATGCTTCACCACACCAAGAGGGTAAACTATACTTAATGAGCAATTATACCCAAGAGTCCAATGACCATGGAAAGACTTTTACTTTTATAAATGAAGATAAAAAACATGTAGATAGCCATGCAGTCGCGTTTAAAAAAAGTGACCCAAATTATATTCTTTTTGGGACGGATGGGGGACTTTATGAATCGTATGACAATACTAAAACATGGCGTTACTTTAGTAATCTACCTGTTATTCAATATTACAAAGTTGCTGTTGATGATAGTACTCCTTTTTACAATGTCTATGGTGGAACCCAAGATAATGGTTCACATGGCGGACCTTCAAGAACCATAAGGGCTGATGGTATTTTAAACCAAGATTGGTGGATAACCTTGGGAGCAGATGGGCATCAATCAGCCACAGAACCTGGTAACCCAGACATTACTTATGGTGAATTTCAACAAGGATGGTTATGGAGAATTGACCAGACTACCGGGGAAACCGTTTTTGTTCAACCACAGCCATCTGCTGGTGATCCTCATGAACGCTTTAATTGGGATGCTCCAATTTTAGTAAGTCCGCACAATCCAACACGTTTATACTTTGCTTCCTATCGTGTATGGAAATCAGAAAACCGTGGTGATGACTGGACAGCGATATCCAATGATTTAACAAGAAATGAAGAACGTTTTAACCTTCCGATATTAGGCAAACAGCAAAGTTGGGACAATCCATGGGATGTTGGCGCTATGAGCGTTTACAACACCATAACCTCTTTGGCAGAATCACCGGTGCAAGAAGGATTATTGTATGCAGGAACCGACGACGGAATATTGCAAATATCCGAGGACGGTGGAACCAACTGGCGAAAAATAATGTTAGGAACCATTAAAGGCGTTCCAGCTAGGGCTTTTGTGAATGACGTACGAGCAGACCTAACAGATGCAAATACCGTTTATTTGGTATTGGACAACCATAAAGAGGGCGATTATAGGCCTTTTCTCTTAAAAAGTACGGATAAGGGAAAAACATGGTCTTTCATTAATGGAAATTTGCCCAAACGTTTGATAACATGGCGTATCGTGCAAGACCACAAAAAGAAAGATTTGCTATTTGCCGCTACAGAATTTGGCGTCTACTTTACAACAAATGCAGGTGGAAATTGGACACAACTAAAAGGTGGGCTTCCAACCATTTCTTTTAGGGACATTACGATTCAGCGTGCGGAAGATGATTTGGTTGGAGCTTCTTTTGGCCGTGGGTTCTACGTTTTGGATAATATAGCCCCATTACGAAATTATGATACGTCAAAATCAAGTGAGGTACAGTTTTTTGATACTAAGCCGGCTTACTGGTATATCCAAAAAGAAGAAGTATATGGTCAAGGTAATAATCAATACGCTGCCAAGAACCCAGATTATGGTGCGATTTTTACATACTATCTGCCTAAGAAAATAGAATCTTTAAAAGACATTCGAACTAAAAAGGAAAAAGAGTTGACTAAGCAAAATGTAGCGATTCCCTTTCCTGGTTGGGATGTTCTTGCTGCCGAGAAAAATCAAGAAAATCCTGAATTGATTTTAATGATAAAAGACAGTCAAGGAAGTTTGGTCAATACCGTAAAGGGTTCCAATAACAAAGGTTTTAACCGCATAGCCTGGAACTTGACCCATGCTGACAGAACAGGCATTCCCTTAAAGGCACCAACACCAAACCCTGATGAGGAGTTTATGGGTTCACCATATCTAGCAACACCTGGCACGTATACTGCAACACTTTATCTGAATCAAGATGGTATGCTAACTGAATTGTCATCTGCAAAATCCTTTGAGGTAAAAAAACTAAAAGAGGGTGCGTTACCAGCGAAATCTACCAGTGAAATTGATGCTTTCAGAACTACCTTTCAAGCGTATCAACAGGATATCATGGCTACTGTAAAGACTTTGGAGTCTACAAAGAAGCAATTGGATGCTATGAAACGAGCCTATCAACAAGCAAAACAACCTTCGGTATCTCTATTCAATAGTATTAGTGAGGCACAAAAATCAATAATTCGATTAGATGCTGTGATGAATGGAAATCCTGCTAAGAACGAAGTAGGGGAGCGTACAGCGCTTTCACCTCAAGATGGTGGTTTTATTGGTTATGTAG
>CAYGUO010000057.1:0-17033 GCA_964353095.1 uncultured Flavobacteriaceae bacterium
TCCAAACCCATTGAGCACTTCAATTTTATTTTTTTTCATTAAAAACTGAACACCTTTGCTCATGCCATCTGCAACACCGCGGCTTCTTTTTACAACCGCATCAAAATCATGCTCCACTTTTTTCGCAGATAATCCATAATCTTCAGCATGTTTTAAATATTCAAATACCTGAGCAGATTTTAGCAACGCTTTAGTGGGAATACAGCCCCAGTTCAAACAGACACCACCAAGGCTTTCTTTTTCTACAATTGCAGTTTTCAAACCTAGTTGAGAAGCTCTAATAGCGGTAACATATCCACCGGGTCCGCTGCCTAAGACGATTACATCAAAATTGCTCATTAACTTAAAATTTTAGTTCTTAAAATGGAGGTGCAAAAGTACGAAATTCAAATAGCAAATAACAAATTCCAAACCCAATCATTATTTGAAGTGGAATTTGGAATTTAGTTTGTTTGTGAGATTTTATTCTTCTGTCGGGTCAAAATCAATACTAACAGAATTTATGCAGTATCGTTGGCCAGTAGTTTCTTTAGGTCCATCATCAAAAACATGTCCTAAATGACTGCCACAATTACTACAAACCGTCTCTGTGCGTAACATACCGTGAGAACTATCTTTAATATATTCTATAGCACCTTCAACAGCCTCATCAAAAGATGGCCAACCACAACCACTTTCAAATTTATGCTCACTTTCAAAAAGCTTTGCATTGCATGCTTTGCAATGATAATCACCATTGTCAAAATGTAAATTAAATTCCCCTGTGTGAGGCCTTTCCGTACCTTTTTGGCGAAGCACATAATACGCTTCGGGCGAAAGTTCAGCTTTCCATTCTTCTTCTGTTTTTTCTATACCGTATTTACCCATGGGTGTTTTTTGTTTCAGGTTTATAAAGTTTCAAGATTTCATGTTCCAGATTCGAAAGTAGCGTATTTCTAGTTCAAGGTTCAAGGTTGCTTGAACCAGACGGTTTATTGTACAAGAATTAACTAAAAACAGGAGGTTTTTCAGATTTTGTTCGGACGTAAATTACAAGAGTATTCTTTTCTAACATCTAACATCCAACCTCATTCCGCATCAGGAACAAAATTCAAAGCGGCTCCATTGATACAATGCCTTTTCCCCGTTGTTTCGCTAGGGCCATCATTAAAAACATGGCCTAAATGCCCGCCGCAAGTAGCACAGTGTTCTTCTGTTCTGGCATATCCTATTTTATAATCTACGTCATACGCAACATTGCCTTCAATTTCTCTATCAAAAGAGGGCCACCCGGTTCCAGACTTAAATTTATGTTCGCTTTTGAAAACAGGCGTTGCACAACCGGCACAGACATAGGTGCCTTTCTTTTTGTTTTCCAATAAATCACTACTAAAGGCATTCTCTGTGGCAGCTTTGCGCAGTACATAGTATTCCAAATCGGTCAGTGCTGCGCGCCATTCTGTATCAGTTTTTTGAACCGGGTAATTTATTTTTTCTTCAGTTGTTTGGGCAACTTCTTTGTTCTCATTTTGAGATATGCCTCTACATGAACTAAGTATTAGCAAAACAACAAGAGCGATATTTATTTTCATTTTCTTTGTTTTTAAATGAGTCGTAAAATTCTTTTTCACCTTTCAAAATTAAGCAAAAACAGAAAGCCCATTTCAGCTTTGAAACGGGCTTTCTATTTCTTTGTAAAGAATTCTTAATCCAAGCTTACTTTTTCAATGCTACTCATATCCATTTCAAGGGCATCCATTACCGCGGTAATGTCAGAAGTATCCACATTGTTGTCGACTCCAAATTCGGCAGGTACAATTGCAATTCTGAAAATTTGATTGTCCGTATCACCTGGAGGTAATACGCCTAAATCAAAATCAGATTCCAAAAAGATATTCACATCAATAAAGGAATGGTCGTAATTGTATTGTAAAAGGCCTTCATTTAAGATTCTTGTTTGGGGCAATAAACGCCACACGTCTATTGGGTCGCCACCGGCAGCATCATCAACTTGTTCAAATAACAAGTAAACCAGTACAACATCGGATTCAAAAACCTCTATATCTTGTGGAAATTGGTAAAAAATAGAATAATTGTTTTCTGGGCTAAAAGTACCTTCAACTTCTAGTACCTTACCCAGTATATTGATACCGTCTTGCCCATCAAGCCCGTCGAGTCCGTCGAAACCATCGAAACCTGGAGGTCCTATTGGTCCTTCGCACGAAAAGGCGATTGCAATGAAAAATATTCCGAAAATCGTTTTAATTTTATTCATAATGTTAGATTTTGATTTGACTTGATCCTAGTAATTTTAATTAGATGCAAAGGTAAAATCAAAAAGCGTTCCAAATTTTGGGATTAGTAAATTAATTTAAATCAATGCCCACATATTTACGATGTTAACCAAAGATGATTAATATTGTATTTATTATCAACGTATACCTATGAGCTTAGTTATTTCACACAGTTTATTCACAGATTTTGATATTGACCTTTTTAAATCGGGCAAGCATTTTCGATTGTATGAAAAATTAGGGTCGCATCTAATCACAGTAAATGGTCAAAAAGGAACCTATTTTGCAGTTTGGGCACCTACTGCTAAAGCTGTTGCCGTAATTGGCGATTTTAACCACTGGAATGGGGAAAATCATCAATTAAATGTACGATGGGACTCTAGTGGAATATGGGAAGGTTTTATACCTAATGTGCAACAAGGCGAGGTTTATAAATATCGCATTACCTCTAATAACGATAATATTATTTCGGAAAAGGCAGATCCTTTTGGTCGTTTTTGTGAGCATCCACCTAAAACAGCTTCCGTTGTTTGGGAGGCCACTCACGAATGGAAAGACAAAAAATGGATGGAAACACGGGAGAACCATAACGGGTTGGATAAACCTTACTCCGTTTATGAGGTTCATTTAGGCTCTTGGAAAAGAAAAAATGACAACGAATTTTTGTCTTATATCGACCTTTCAGATGATTTGGTCAACTATGTAAAGGAAATGGGCTTTACCCATGTGGAGTTTATGCCCATAATGGAGTATCCTTACGATCCTTCATGGGGTTATCAACTAACCGGATATTTTGCGCCCACATCGCGTTTTGGTAAGCCAGAAGATTTTAAATTTTTAGTCGATAAATTCCATCAAGCAGGTATTGGTGTCATTTTAGACTGGGTACCGTCCCATTTTCCTGAAGATGCCCATGGCCTTGGTTTTTTTGATGGTTCACATCTTTACGAACATCCAGACAGAAGAAGGGGTTATCATCCTGACTGGAAAAGTTTGATATTCAACTACGGACGTAATGAAGTAAGAGCATATTTAATAAGTAATGCTATTTTTTGGTTGGATAAGTATCATATTGACGGACTTCGCGTTGACGCAGTGGCCTCTATGCTGTATCTAGATTATTCTAGGGAAGAAGGGGAGTGGGAACCTAATATTTATGGTAATAATGAGAATCTTGAGGCCATGTCTTTTATTAGGGAAATGAATCAAGAAGCTTATGGAAGTTTTAAAGGGATACAGACTATTGCTGAAGAATCTACTGCATTTTCAGGAGTTTCAAAACCTGTTCATTTAGGTGGTCTTGGTTTTGGAATGAAATGGATGATGGGTTGGATGCACGACACCCTAGAGTATTTTAAAAAAGAAGCCATTTACAGAAAGCACCATCAAGATGATCTTACTTTTGGTATGACTTATACATTCACCGAAAACTTTATGCTTCCATTTTCACATGATGAAGTGGTTTATGGTAAGCAATCTTTGGTATACCGCATGCCTGGTGATGAGTGGCAGCGTTTTGCAAATTTAAGGCTTCTTTTTGGCTATATGTTCACACACCCCGGGGCAAATCTGATTTTTATGGGTGGTGAATTTGGGCAGACCGCCGAATGGAACTTTCAGCAAAGTTTAGATTGGCATTTGACGGAATACGATTTTCATGCTGGTGTGCAAAAGGTAATTCAAGCCTTAAATAAGGTTTATAAAGAGCAACCTGCTTTACATGAAAAACAATTTAGCCCAGACGGTTTTGAATGGATTGAATATAACGACCATGAAAATTCTATTCTAACCTATATTCGAAAGGGCAATGACCCTAAAGACGATTTGATTATCATCAGTAATTTTACACCGGTACCAAGAGAAAAATATAGGGTTGGGGTACCAAAATCGAAACAATTAAAACTCTTGTTCAATAGCGATGACAAGAAATATTCGGGCAGTGGTTTGGGTAAAAAAACCGTAAAACCTTCCAAAACCGCTTGGAATGGTAGAGAACATTCCGTTGAATTGACTATTCCACCGTTAAGCGTTCTTATTTATAAATAAAAAAGCTCCTATAACGTTATAGTTTGCTCATATTAAAGAGAAATCTTTTTAATGTCGAGCTAATGTGCTTTTTTTGTCATACTTAAAAAATCATCCAAAATGATTACCAATACAGAAGTTGAAAAGAGGGGTAATTTACACCCGGCCCATATCATAGAGTTTAAAAGGGATAATGATAAATTATATTTTACCACCCAGAATGGGGTTATCTTGGAAATAACCGTTTTAAGGGATAGTGCCATTCGGTTCAGATATGCAACAGAACACGTTTTTGAACCTGATTTTTCTTACGCTTTAAGCGAAGACGTCAATACAGGGTACAATGAATTGGAAGTTAAAGAAGAAGTGCCTGAATATGTTGTAAAAACTTCTAAAATAAACATTCATGTCAACAAAGCCGATCTTAAAGTCCAGATTACAGACTTAGAGGGTTCGGTTATAAACGAAGATGAATTTGGTTTTCATTGGGAAGAAAACTTTGATTACGGAGGCAATATTGTTAAGATGAGTAAGGTTACCCAATCTTCTGAAAGCTTTTACGGCATGGGTGATAAAGCGTCACATACCAATCTTAAGGGTAAGCGGGTTAATAATTGGGTAACTGATTCCTATGCTTACGGTAAAGATCAAGAACCCCTTTATAAATCCATTCCTTTTTATGTTGGATTGCACAATGATGCGGCTTACGGAATTTTCTTTGATAATTCGTTTAGCACCTATTTTGATTTTGCCCAAGAAAAAAGACATGTGACCAGTTTTTGGGCAGATGGTGGAGAAATGAACTATTATTTCTTTTATGGCCCTAAAATATCGCAAGTAGTTGAGGCGTACACTAATTTAACTGGAGTACCAGAGCTTCCACCCTTGTGGGCGCTAGGTTTTCACCAATCAAAGTGGAGTTATTTTCCAGAGAAAAAGGTGAAGAAAATCGCTGCAAAGTTTAGAGAGCTGAAGATACCCTGTGATGCCATTTATCTGGATATTGATTATATGGAAGGGTTCAGATGTTTTACATGGAACAATCGTCGTTTTCCAAATCCAAAGAAAATGATTGATGAGCTCTATGAAGACGGCTTCAAAACGGTTACGATGATTGATCCGGGAATCAAAATAGATCCTGATTACTGGGTATATAAACAGGCCATGGATAATGACTATTTCTGTAAAAGAGCAGATGGTCCACATTTTAAAGGAAAAGTATGGCCCGGAGAATGTAAGTTTCCTGATTTTACCAACCCTGAAGTACGGGAATGGTGGGCAGGGCTTTATAAAGAAATGATTGCTGAAATGGGTGTTCATGGGGTCTGGAACGATATGAACGAGCCTGCAATCATGGAAGTACCCACAAAAACAGCAAATTTAGACGTGCGACATGACTATGATGGGCATCCCTGTAGTCATAGAAAGGCACATAACGTATACGGCATGCAAATGGTGCGTGCTACCTATGAGGGAATAAAAAAGTATAGTTTTCCAAAACGACCTTTTGTATTAACAAGAGCAGCATACTCTGGTACGCAACGTTATGCATCTACTTGGACTGGTGATAATGTAGCAACTTGGGAGCATTTATGGGTAGCAAATGTTCAAATGCAAAGAATGTGCATGAGCGGCTATTCTTTTGTTGGTTCAGATATTGGTGGTTTTGCAGAACAGCCAAACGGGGAGTTATTTGCACGATGGATTCAGTTAGGTATTTTTCATCCATTTTGCCGAGTGCATTCCAGTGGTGACCATGGAGAACAAGAGCCTTGGTCTTTTGGTGATGAAATCACCAATATTGTGAGAAAGTATATTGAATTACGCTATCAGTTGTTGCCCTATTTATACACCATGTTCTACAGGTATGTAAAAGAAGGCATTCCAATGCTACAGTCTTTGGTATATTATGACCAAGAAGATACCCAAACTCATTTTAGAACGGATGAATTTTTGTTTGGAGAACAGATTCTAGTTTGTCCAATTCAAGAACCTAATGCTAAGGGAAGGCGTATGTACATTCCTAAGGGTAAGTGGGTTAATTATTGGAACGATGAGGTGGTTGATGGCGGTGTTGAAAAATGGGTGTCAGCGGATATTGATAAAATTCCACTATTCGTGAAAGAAGGAGCTATGATTCCTAAATACCCGGTACAACAATATGTGGGAGAAAAAGAAATCACAGAACTTAAAATAGACGTCTATTACAAAGAAGGGGTTGAAGCTTCAACAGTTTATGAAGACCAGCAAGAAGGATATGATTATAAAAAAGGGCGTTATAGCTTAAGAAAGTTCAGACTGCGTGGAAAACAAAATGAACTTATTATACAACAGTTTAAAGATGGAAGTTTTATTACCCCTTATAGCACCTTTAAGTTGCAGTTTCATGGCCTGCCTTTTAAAATAGAGAGCATTGAAGTAAACAACGAAGAAGTGGATTTAAAATCTATTGGTTTTGATGGTAATAATAGTATTGAGGTCAGTAAGGATTTTACCGAGTTACATATATTCGGAGCATAATTTTTTGTATTTTGAAGCTTTAAACACTAACATATTATGAAAAAATTAATTTTAACGACTGTTATTTTCTTACTAGTCGTTGCCTGTAAAACAAATCCATTTACGGGTAAAAAGATGTTAAATGCTTTTCCAAATAGTCAACTTTTTCCAACGGCTTTTGCGCAATACGACCAATTTCTGAATGAAAACAAAGTGATAACGGGTACTAAGGATGCTCAAATGATTACAGCTGTTGGGCAACGGATTGCCTCTGCTGCGGAACGTTGGTTGAATGCAAACGGATATCCTGGGTATTTAAGCGATTATAAATGGGAATACACGCTTGTTAATGATGAAGCAGTCAATGCCTGGTGTATGCCTGGAGGTAAAATCGTTTTCTACACGGGTATTTTACCCATTACACAAACAGAAACAGGGGTAGCTGTGGTCATGGGCCATGAAGTAGCACATGCTTTAGCGGATCACGGAGCGCAGCGGATGACAGCAGCTTACGGGCAACAGATAGGAGCTGTTATCGGTAATGTTGCCATTCAAGATGCTCAAAAACGGAATATGTTCAATCAGGTTTACGGATTGGGCAGTAACGTTTTGGGAATGCTTCCTTTTAGCCGTAGCCATGAAACAGAGGCTGATAGAATTGGACTTCAGATTATGGCCATTGCTGGGTATAATCCTGATGAAGCTGCTCAACTTTGGAAACGTATGAAAGCCAAGAGTGGAGGACAGGCACCACCAGAATTCATGAGTACCCACCCTTCAAACGATACTAGAATCAATAACCTAACAACGTGGGCACCAGCGGCAAAAGAGGAGGCCGCTAAGTTTGGTGTGACTACCTTTAAATAGGATAAGAAAAATATTTAGGTATTAAAAGCTGCTCTTGTCGAGCAGCTTTTCTATTTTTAGCGCATGGCAAAAGTACTTGCACTTAAAGGAGAGAAGAAATTATTGAACGCTTGGGCGTTCTATGATTGGGCAAATTCAGTATATAGTCTCGTTATTTCTTCTGCAGTTTTCCCTATTTTTTATGGAGCGCTTTTTCGAGTAGCAGAAATAGAAAAAGTTACTGTTTTTGGTGGTGAAATCGCTAGAGCACCATTAATTAGCTACGTAACTTCTGCGGCTTTTGTTTTTATAGCTATTGTGACACCTTTAATTTCAGGGATTGCCGATTATCTAGGAAACAAAAAAGTTTTCTTAAAGTTTTTCTGCTACTTAGGTGCTGCCTCATGTGTAGGACTTTATTGGTTTTCACTGGAGAATATATATTTCGGACTTGTTTGTTACTTCTTTGGTTTAGTAGGCTTTTGGGTCAGTTTTGCAATTAATAATTCATATTTGCCGGACATCGCCTATCCTGAACAACAAGATGGTATTAGCGCAAAAGGATTCTCTTTAGGGTATATAGGAAGCGTAATTCTACTTGTGTTTAATTTGGCAATGGTAATGAAACCTGAGGTTTTTGGCATTACCAGTAATGGTGAAGGAGTTGCTGAGGTAAAGGCGATGAAGTACTCATTTGTGACCGTTGGTATTTGGTGGGCATTATTTAGTCAATATACTTTTGCTCACTTACCCAAAGGATATAAACGGGAAGGCGTACGCAAGAATATAGTTTTAAACGGCTTTAAAGAGCTAAAAAGTGTTTGGAAACAGTTAGGGGAGCAAATACAACTAAAACGATATTTGGGTGCGTTTTTTGTTTATAGTATGGCCGTACAAACGATTATGCTAATTGCTACATATTTTGGTGAAGAAGAAATTAATTGGGGTACGGATAATGAACGAACCACCGGATTAATTGTGAGTATTTTGGTTATTCAAGTAGTCGCTATTCTAGGGGCAACTGTAACGGCAAAGGTTTCTGAAAAGGTTGGGAATATTAAGACCTTAATAGTGGTTAATATTTTTTGGGTGTTACTTTGTATTTACGCCTATTTTGTAATAACTCCAACAGACTTTTATATCGCTGCGGGTCTTGTTGGTTTGGTAATGGGGGGAATTCAAGCCTTGTCTCGCTCTACATATTCGAAATTTTTACCGGATACCACGGACACCACTTCATTTTTTAGCTTTTATGATGTAGCTGAAAAAATAGGAATTGTTATTGGAACTCTAATGTATGGCTTAATTGCTCAGGCTACTGGTAGTATGCGTAGTAGTACTATTTTCTTAGGTTTCTTCTTTTTGATTGGTGCATTTTTGCTGACTAGGGTAAACAAAAAACCCTAACAAATTTGCTAGGGTTTTCTGGTTTTGTTGATTGATGAGGTCGTTTTCTGATTGTAAAAACTTAATAACTAGAAATATCTCCAGAACCCGCGGTTTTGGTGTCAATTTTTTTAGGATTTCCTTTATACCGAATGTCACCAGAACCAGAAACTCTTGCTTTAAGCATTTCTGTAGCGGTCACCTTTATATCAGCAGAACCCGAGACTTGTGCATTAACATTTTGAGCACTTAAATCATACGCTTTGATGTCTCCAGAGCCGGAAATTGAAACGTCAAAATCTTCCGTAGTACCAGAGAGGTTGATATCACCAGAACCGGACATTGACGCATCTACTGACCTCGCTTCAATATCTAGCGTTACATCCCCAGAACCTGATAAAGAGGTCTTAAAATTGGTTGTTTTTATGGTTGTTTCGCCAACAATATCGCCAGAACCGGATAATGCAATCATATCAATAGATTCAACAGGAACTGTAATATAAATCCCAGAATTCCAATTGGAAGGTTTTAAGTTGACTCCCTTTTCTGTTTTGATAACAAGTTTCCCGTCTTTCACCTCGGTTTTAATATATTCTAGAAGATTTTCTTCTCCCTTTAAAGTAAGTTCCCCTTCATTTCCAGCAACTAAATTTACATCAAACCATCCTGCTACGGTAATAGCATCGTAATCCGCTACAGAACGCTCTATAGTTACCGTTTTTCCATTTCCTTTTACCCGCTTTCCCCATTGCGCGGTGGCAACAATGGTACATAAAACTAGACTAAGTGTAAGTGTTTTTTTCATGATTGTGTTTCTGTTTTTTGATTATTAATTCTTATAAAATGATACGCCTCCGTAATCTGTCGTGATATTTACCGTATTACCTGAATTTGCAGATCCATAATATCCTTTATAATATTTATCACCTGACTTTTCTTTACTAATGTTTACAGTAAAGTCATCTTTACCACTTACCCCAGCATATTCAGTCGCTATTTCAAAATCAAAATGGTATGCAGGGTCGTAGCCGATTTTTATGCCGGTATAGTCAGATTTTATATCTAAATCCCCAGCTTCCGCGGTCATCTTTTCGATTTTTACAGAGCCATAATCTGCTGTGATACTCACGTCGCCATATACGCGACCTAGTTTTATTCCAAAATAATCTCCGTTACCTGAAACATTTTGAACGCTCCCAACTTCCATTGATCCGTAATCAGAGGTGTAGTTAAGATTGGCCATTTCTTTTATGACCGCATTGGTATAATCCGCATTAATTCTTAAATCTCCTGCTTTTTCAACAGTAAACCCTGAGTAGTCAGCTATAATTTCAGCGCTGTTTATGTAATCGAATGTTGAGCGCGAGGTATAGTCAAATCTTAATTCATTATTTCTACCTCTTAACTCGCCAACCTCTATCTTACCATAATCACAATTGATTTTGGCATGCCCATCAATACGGTCTAATACGATGCTACCATAATCATTATTGAGGTTAACGCTGTTTTTGACCGGTAGTTTAATGGTATAATTTACCTGTACACTCACGTTATTACGTTTGCCCCAGCTCCAACCCCAGTTTCTATCCCTATCTCCAAATCGCGTCATGGCAGATACCATACTGGCACTATTTTCAAAATCCACATCAATCTCATTCAATCGGTCAGCCACTTTTTCTTCATTGTTACCATTGGTTTTAATATAGATTTCAATCACGACCCGGTCTTCATTCCAAGAGGTGATATTTAGGTTTCCGTAGCTATTTTTTACTTTTAAAAGGGCATCTGAGTTTACGTTAAACTCTTTTTTAATCGTTTTTTCTTTGGTGTATTTCCCTTTCATTCCCCCGCCGTCAATAGCGGCTGAAGTAATGGTATAAGTCACCATTAAAAGGGTTAGACTTAAATATTTAAATAGTAAAGTTCGTATCATCTTGATAATTTAAGTTTTTTATAGATTCAATTGTGTTGAGTACCTCTTGGAGTAGATCAATTCGGGTTTGAAAGTTATTGATCATCGCATTTAAAATGAGTTTACTGTCACCTCCTGATACAAGTGCCTGTTCAAGGTTTTTGTAATCACCTTCCAAGCGGTTTATTTGTTTTAGGGTGTCATCAACAAGTTGCGCTGTTTCTGGAGATTTTATCTCTTTCAGTTGTTGTACCTGTTCTTCGATAAGGCTTGCAAAATAGAATTCTGTCTGTGAAACTTCTGGTGAGATTTCTACAATTTGTTCTTTGATATTTCCACTATTTTGAGCTAACTGAAAACCCAAAGCACAGATTACCAGGATGGAAGCAGCAATGGAAAGAGGTCTCCACCAATTGCGTTTCTTTTCCGTTATACCAACGACTCCTTTTGATTGATTTAGTTTTTCCAAAAAACGCTCTTGATGACCGTTATCAGGATTTTCACTATCAAAATTACCTTGTAAGCGTTCAAAGAGTAGCTTTATATCATCCTTCTCCATAATTATGCATTTACCGTCAATTTTTTTCTTAGACTTTGTTTTGCTCGTGAAATTGTAGTTCTACAATTTGCATAGCTAATATTCATTATTTCACTTATTTCTTCATAATCATACCCTTCAATTAAATGTAAGGTCAAAGAAACTCTGTAATTGTTTTTTAAACTTTTCATGGTTTCCATCACTTTTTGAGCCTTTAGTTCAGTTAAACCATTAGAATCAATCCCAACGCCATCATTATCTTCGACCTTGTACATAACATCTTCTAAATCAACAGCGCTAGTTTTTTGCTGCTTTCTGTAATGATAAATACTGTTGTTGATTACAATTCTTTTTAACCATGCCCCGAAGGTAACTTCGCCTTTGAATGTATGTAGTTTCGTAAACGCGTTTAAAAACGATTCTTGCATTACATCTTCAGCTTCGGCACTATGCTTTACAATTCGCAGCGCTATATTGTACATGGCTTTGTAATAGCGATTGTAAATGGCTAGTTGTGCACTTTGTTTTCCTTCGAGACACCATTGTAATAATGTGTCAGTATGTTCATTCTCGTGGCTCAAAAAGTTGAATGGTTTGTTTTATAGATAAGTCAATGTACTAATTGTTACAGTTTACACTAATTTTTTTTAAGTAAACCATGGCATACCAATTGCTTTATGAAGGTAGGGAAGATTACCCTGTTCGTTAAAATTACTGGTTTACAGTTGTTTGAACGAGTAAAAAAGTATTTTGAGATATAAAAAACGCTGTCTTTTGATGACAGAATGACCGATATAGTGATTATGGGAGAAGTGAAGTTTACAAATTTTGACAATATGTCTTTACAAGGAATTGATGAGGAAGCAGAGTTGATACCATTATTGACGCCTGAGGATGAAGAAGAAATGAACAATGAAAACTTACCAGAGACCTTACCTATTTTGCCCCTTAGGAATACGGTTTTGTTTCCAGGCGTGGTAATTCCAATTACCGCAGGTAGGGATAAATCCATTAATCTGATAAAAGATGCCAACAATGGTAATAAAACGATTGGTGTCGTATCACAAAAAGATGAAGAAACGGAAGACCCTAAGGCCAAAGATATCAATACCCTTGGCACTGTTGCGCGCATACTAAGGGTGCTTCAAATGCCCGATGGTAACACTACTGTCATTATTCAAGGAAAAAAGAGGTTTGAAGTTGCAGAAGTTTTAACGGAAGAGCCCTATATGACCGCAACCATTAGAGAAGCTGATGAAACGAGGCCTGCTAAAGATGATAAAGAATTTTTGGCCATAATAGATTCTATCAAAGAATTGGCATATAAGATTATAAAAGACAACCCTAACATCCCAAGCGAAGCTACTTTTGCCATTAAGAACATTCAGAGTAACTCGTTCTTAATTAATTTTGTTTCTTCCAATTTGAACCTCGGTGTTACGGAAAAACAGCATTTACTTGAGATTCCTGATTTGCAAGAACGCGCTTTAGCTACTTTAAAATACATGAATCTTGAGCTGCAAAAATTAGAACTGAAGAATGATATTCAGTCAAAAGTTCGTAGTGATATGGACCAGCAGCAGCGCGAATATTTCTTGCATCAACAAATGAAAACCATTCAAGAAGAGTTGGGTGGTCTTTCGTATGAAGAAGAGGTTGATGAAATGAAAATCAAAGCCAAGAAAAAGAAGTGGGGCAAAAAAATAAAAGAGCATTTTGAGAAAGAGCTTGCTAAAATGCAACGGATGAATCCGCAAGTTGCGGAATACTCTATCCAAAGAAATTATCTTGATTTGTTTTTAGACTTACCTTGGAATGAGTTCTCTAAAGATAAATTTGATTTAAAACGGGCAGAAAAAATATTGAATAGAGATCATTATGGTCTTGAAGATGTAAAACGAAGAATTATAGAATATCTGGCGGTTTTGAAATTGCGCAACGATATGAAATCTCCAATTCTTTGTCTATACGGTCCTCCAGGAGTTGGTAAAACCTCGTTAGGTAAATCTGTTGCGGAGGCTTTAGGCAGGGAATATGTGAGAATATCTTTAGGTGGATTGCGCGATGAAGCTGAAATACGAGGGCATCGCAAAACCTATATTGGAGCAATGCCGGGAAGAATTATTCAAAGTTTAAAGAAAGCGGGTACTTCTAATCCAGTCTTTATTCTAGATGAAATAGATAAACTTTCTAGTAGTCATCAAGGTGACCCATCTTCCGCGATGCTTGAAGTTTTAGACCCAGAGCAAAACAGTCAGTTCTATGATAATTTTTTGGAAATGGGTTATGATTTGTCAAAAGTAATGTTCATTGCTACAGCAAATAATTTGGGAACCATACAGCCAGCATTACGTGACCGCATGGAAATTATTAATGTGACAGGCTATACTATTGAAGAAAAAGTTGAAATTGGTAAAAAGCACTTATTGCCAAAACAACTGAAAGAACACGGTTTAACTACCGAGCACCTAAAGATAGCTAAGCCACAGTTAGAGCGAATTGTAGAGGGATATACAAGAGAATCTGGGGTGAGATCTTTAGAAAAGCAATTGGCTAAAATGGTCCGCTATGCCGCAAAAAATATTGCAACTGAAGAGGAATATGATATAAAAACAACTAATGAAACGGTCGAGAAGGTTTTAGGGCCGGCAAGGTTAGAGCGTGATAAATATGAGAATAATGATGTTGCTGGAGTAGTAACTGGTTTGGCTTGGACAAGCGTTGGTGGAGATATTCTTTTTATAGAATCCATACTCTCAAAAGGAAAAGGGACTTTGACCATTACAGGTAATTTAGGTAAGGTCATGAAAGAGTCTGCCACAATTGCCATGGAGTATATAAAATCAAATGCCGAAGAATTTGGGATTGATGTTGAGATTTTTGAAAAATATAATGTCCATATTCACGTACCAGAAGGGGCAACGCCAAAAGATGGGCCAAGCGCAGGTATTACGATGTTGACCTCTTTGGTTTCCTTGTTTACCCAACGCAAAGTAAAAAAGAGCCTTGCCATGACAGGGGAGATTACCTTGAGGGGCAAAGTACTTCCAGTTGGCGGAATCAAAGAAAAAATATTAGCGGCCAAAAGAGCACGGATCAAAGAAATCATTCTTTGCGAAGACAATAGAAAAGATATTCAAGATATAAAAGAAGACTATCTTAAAGGCTTGACGTTTCACTACGTAAGTGATATGAGCGACGTTATCAATATTGCGGTAACCAAACAAAAAGTGAAGAAAGCGAAACAATTATAACCTGATGTCTTGTAATTTCTAGGTATTTTTAAATATGCGTAAAATCACCATTGCCATTGATGGCTATTCATCTACAGGTAAAAGCACCCTTGCCAAACAATTGGCGAAGGCCTTGAACTACGTTTATGTTGATACCGGAGCAATGTATAGAGCAGTTACGCTACATGCCATTCGAAACAATTTTGTTGGCGAGAATATGTTGAATATTGATGCTATTGTGGCATCACTACAAGACGTGCAACTAAATTTTGTTCCCAATGCGCAAACAGGAAAATCTGATATGTTCCTTAACGGTTCAAACATAGAACATGAAATACGGACCATGTCCGTTTCAAGGCAGGTGAGTAAGATAGCAACGATAAAGGCGGTTAGGGAAAAGCTTGTGGCCTTGCAACAACAAATGGGTAAAGAAAAGGCAATTGTTATGGATGGGCGGGATATTGGTACGGTGGTTTTCCCTGATGCTGAACTAAAGATTTTCATGACGGCTTCCCCACAGGCAAGGGCGCATAGGAGGTATAAGGAATTATTGGATAGGGGAGAAGAAGTTACTTACGAAGAAGTGCTTAAAAATGTTCAGGAGCGTGACCATATAGACTCAACTCGAGAAGAATCTCCTTTGCGCAAAGCTGACGGAGCTATTGAAATTGACAATAGCGATATGGGTTTGGAAGAACAATTAGGGCGAATACATAACTATGCCCTTCGCGTTATAGAACAGCAATAATTTCAGGTATTAATCACAAAAAAAATCCACTGACATCGTCAGTGGATTTTTATATTTTCTAGTGATGAAAATCTTAGATATTCGGAATCACCAAAACTTGATCAGGATGAATCACATCCGGGTTCTTAAGAATATTTGTATTGGCATCAAAGATTTTATTGTATTTCATGGCATCACCGTAATAATGCTTTGCAATCTTACTTAAAGACTCACCACCTTTTACAGTATGTCTGTGATAAACAGAGTCATCCGCAACACTAATGTTCGCTTTTACATCAGAGGCACTTTCGCCGCCGATTTCTTTGATTTTATCCCAAAGAATATTTTTTTCGTAAGGTGTATTTGCTTCACCTTTAATTTTTAAAACTCCCGCATCTTCAGATACATCTCCATTTTTAATTCCAAGTTCTTGACCTAAATCCAAAACTGCTTGATATTTTGCTTTTACACTCATGTTGATTCAATTTATTTAATGATTACTTATAAGAACCAATATAATCATAAAAGTCACATTTTTAATAATATTTTTATGAATTACTGGATTCGTTAAGGTCTTGCCCTAATAAAGGTTTGTTAAACAGATTATTAATTGTATTTTTGCACACCTTTTTAGTGAAATCAAGAGAAAAAAGGGATAGAAAACTAAGTGTAAACAACTTTTACAGTAATTGCTTAACTCTTGTAACCCTGTAGAATACAAACTTTAATCAGCAAATGGCTGAAGAAAAAAAACAAGCTAAGGCAGCAGAGGCTGTTGAAGCAACACAAGAAGCTACCGAAACACTTCAAGAGGTAGTAGAAACCAAAAAAGAAGAAACTCCGAAACAAGATCCCGCAGAATTTTTAGAAAATTTTGACTGGGATAAGTATGAAGAGGGAATTGAGCGTGTTGATGACACAAAGCTTAAAGAATTCGAATCATTAGTAGAAGAGAATTTTGTAGATACTGCAGATGCAGAGGTTGTTCAAGGTCATGTTGTGCACATGACGGATCGCGAAGCAATCATTGACATCAACGCAAAATCTGAAGGTGTAATTTCATTGAACGAGTTTAGGTATAATCCTGATTTGAAAGTTGGAGATAAAGTAGAAGTACTTATCGACATTAGAGAAGATAAAACAGGTCAATTAGTTCTTTCACATAGAAAAGCAAGAACTATTATGGCTTGGGATCGCGTAAATGCAGCTCATGATAACGAAGAAATAGTTACCGGTTTTGTTAAATGCAGAACAAAGGGTGGTATGATTGTAGATGTTTTTGGCATCGAAGCATTCTTACCTGGTTCTCAGATTGATGTAAAACCAATACGTGACTACGATCAATATGTAAGTAAAACAATGGAATTCAAGGTGGTTAAAATTAACCATGAATTCAAAAACGTTGTAGTATCGCATAAAGCTTTGATTGAAGCTGATATTGAAGAACAGAAGAAAGAAATTATTGGTCAACTTGAAAAAGGTCAAGTATTAGAAGGTGTTGTTAAAAACGTTACTTCTTACGGGGTCTTTATCGATCTTGGAGGTGTTGATGGTCTTATACATATTACCGACCTTTCTTGGAGTAGAATCAATC
>CAYGUO010000058.1:0-16833 GCA_964353095.1 uncultured Flavobacteriaceae bacterium
GGTATAAGACTTAGTAATTCTATAGATAATATATTTGTTAAAATATTTGAAATTGTTTTTAAGTCCATTGAATCTAGATTTAACTTCTTAGGCAACAAAATGTTTCTTCAAAATTGTTGCCAACAATTGTATATAGTAACTAGTCACTATATTTCTATTTTACCCTTAATGTAGTAAAATCCCTGTAAATGGCACCGGTAACTGGGTTATAGTCGTATACTAATCGAATATTATACGTTTACAAACGTTTGAAATCAAATCGTATCAAACCCACAATACGGCACCAATACTTCAGGAATTTGAATGCCATCTGCTGTTTGGTAGTTTTCTAAAATTCCTGCTAAAACCCTTGGTAGTGCCAAAGCGCTTCCGTTCAAGGTATGCGCCAATTGGTTTTTACCGTTTTCGTCTTTAAAACGAAGTTTTAATCGATTCGCCTGATAAGTTTCAAAATTAGAAACCGAGCTAATTTCCAACCATCGGTCTTGAGCAGTTGAAAATACCTCAAAATCATAGGTCAGTGCGGCGGTAAAACCTAAATCGCCACCACATAAACGAAGGATTCTGTAAGGCAGTTTTAGTTCTCTTAAAATGCCTTTGACATGTTCTACCATACCATCAAGGGCAGCATAAGAATTTTCAGGGTGTTCTACCCTAACGATTTCGACCTTGTCAAATTGGTGAAGTCGGTTGAGACCGCGAACATGGGCGCCATAACTACCCGCTTCACGTCTAAAACATGGAGTGTAGCCTGTATAGGTAATAGGGAAATCTTCTTTTTTCACGATTTCATCTCGGAAAATGTTCGTTACCGGTACTTCGGCAGTTGGAATAAGGTATAGATCATCAGCTTGAACATAATACATCTGACCTTCTTTATCTGGTAGTTGGCCAGTACCGTAACCAGATGCTTCATTCACTAGCAGCGGAACTTGTAGTTCCGTGTATCCAGCAGCGGTATTTTTATCTAAAAAATAGTTGATTAAAGCACGTTGTAAACGAGCGCCTTTTCCCTTGTAGACCGGAAAACCGGCTCCCGTTACTTTTACACCAAGTTCAAAATCAATGATATCGTATTTTTTGGCCAGTTCCCAATGCGGCTGTGCGCCTGCTATCAATTCAGGAATATCACCTTCTCGAAACACTTCTTCATTATCTTCATCTGAATTCCCGGTAGGGACAGATTCATGCGGTATATTGGGAACTTGGTAAAGCAATTCTTGAAGTTCTTGAGCGGCAAGATTTAGATCTTCTCCCAGTTTTTTTGAAGTTTCTTTTAAGGTAACTGTTTTTGTTTTCAGTTCATTGGCTTCGCTTGCTTTCCCAGCTTTAAATAACATTCCAATTTCTTTGGAAAGCCTATTTGATTCTGCCAGCGTTGCATCCAATTCAGATTGCGTTGCACGACGTTTTTCATCTAAAACTAGTATCTCGTCAAATAGGGGCAAAGCATCAATATTCCTTTTTTTGAGGGCATTGATAAAACTTTCTTTTTCTTCTCGTATTCGCTGTAATTGGAGCATGAATTATGATTTGCTTTGACAAATTTAATTTTTTGTGAAGTAAGCCACTAGGTTTTACTTCTTTTCTTGCGGTAAAATCCACTCGTTATGTGAAAAGTGTTTCCATGGAACTGCCGCTAAATCTACTTTTGGGTCAATCAAAGGGCTATAATCGCTTTTATTGACCTTTGCCTTGGAGGATACAAATACGCTAATATTTTCTCCCTTTTCCTGATATTCTTTTTTCAAGTATTGTGCAAATTGCCAAGCAAAATCAGGATAGCAAGCCACTTTTCTTTTTTGTTTTTTTGTCAAATATTCTTCTAAATCAACAGTGGTTATCGCATTCGTTTCTTTATTGATGATTCTATATTGGATGGTGCCAGACCTACTTCTTAGCATCATTCTCCAACTTAAGCGGTGTCCTTCTTCCGTCCATAGAACATCGCTATTAAAGGCGTGGTGACGTAGCGGTAAGACTACCTGTGCAATAAAATAACAGGTTAAAACGCCCAGTAATAGTCGATGGTTTTTAGGTAGGGAAAGGCTTTGCTCAAGCTTGATGTTCTTCACCTTAAAAAAGAGATTTCGTATAGTTTGCGGATTGAAAAAAAACAAACAAAAAGCCAATGACAGATACGGAAAAATGCCTATTCTAAAAACAAAACTATTAAACAGGTGGAAAAAAATGGATAGGACAAAAGCTATTTTTCGGGTAGGTTTCCAAAGTAAGGCAGGTATGACCAGCAAATCGAACAAGATGCCAAAAACCCCAATAATACTGTGAACCCATTTTTCTTGTAATAGTTCGCCAATCAAAAAATAATCCTTTTTACTGCGCATCAAAATATCAATAATACTGAGATCTAACCAGTCACCATACAATTTTGCCACGGAGGCATAGGTATAGACAATGAATAGTTGGGCAATGATAATCCACCTAAAAAAATTATACATGCTATCTGTTTTAAGCTGGGGATTTTGATAGGCATCAACAGATAAATTTTTGTGTGCTGGAAAGAAGCCCATTATAAAAGCCAAAAGCATCAATAAATAGTAATGGTTGTTGTAAGAAGTTTTTTGCATGAGGTAAACGCCTGACCACATAAAGGCAAAAGCGAAGGCGCTAAAACGGTATTTATATCCTATGGTAATCAGCATGCCTAGAATACCCATGACGACAAAATAAACGTACATTCCATTACCAGGCAGTGGTTGTAGCCATTCAAAACCAATAAAATTAAAAGTAAATTTTGGTGCTATGAACGTATTTTTAACCCAGCCCGTGGCGATGGCTCCAAAGCACTCTGCACAAATTAGCAATCCATAAAAAATCCTGAAAATAATGAGCTGCGCGTTGTCTATCTTTTTAAATAAAAATTGATTGACCACTTTTAAGAAATTAATTGTAGTGAATGCTCCTTGTCTTTCATCAGTTGTTCACGTAACAGCGCAACAGACCCAAATTTATGTTCATCTCTAATTTTTTCTATCAGGCTAACTTGAATTTTTTGATCATAGATATCTTGGTCAAAATCAAAAAAGTGCACTTCTATACTGTGTTCCGTTCCCTTAACAGTAGGGTTGAAACCAATATTCATCATGCCATAAACTGGTTTACCATTAAAGTCGCTTTTTACCACATAAACCCCGTTTTGCGGAATCAGTTTATAGCTTTCTTCAATATGTAGGTTAGCTGTTGGAAAACCAATTTGCCTTCCCAAGCCCTTTCCTTTTTTAATGGTGCCAGTGAGCATATAATCATACCCTAAATAGTTGTTGGCCATGGCTATGTTGCCTGAAAGTAAGGCTGCTCTAATTTTTGTGGAACTTACTGAAACTTCATCTATTTCTTGAACAGGAATTTCTTCAACTTCAAAATCAAAGGTGTTGCCAAAATTGATAAGGTCATTAATATCGGCATTTCGATTTCGACCAAAACGATGGTCATAACCTATAATGACTTTTTTCACTTTCAGTTGGTTAACTAAAATATCGCGAACAAATTCAAGGGCAGATAAGCGAGAAAAAGCTTTTGTGAATGGATGTACAATTAAATAATCTAAATCAAGTGCGGCTAATACCTGTCTTTTCTCGTCAAGTGTATTTAACAATTTGATATCCGTATCTTTTTGTAAAACCATTCTTGGATGCGGAAAAAAAGTAAGCACAGCAGCATCTAAATCGGCATTTTTGGAATTGTTAATAAGCCGTTTTAGTATTGTGCCGTGACCAATATGCACACCATCAAAAGTACCTATGGTGACTATTGTAGGTCGTGATGGTTTGAATTGCGAAATGCCTCTGATTGTTTCCACAGTACTAAAAAATAAAAAAAGGCTTACTTTTACTATATATTATGCCCCTTTTTTGGATGAAAGCTAAATTACATTTTGTTTTTTCAATTACCATAGTTTTTAGCTGTTTTTACGGATTCTCACAAGAGGATTATTGGAAAACGTCATCCTCTAGAACAAGGCAAACCGCGGTCTCAACAAATCAAAATTATCAAGTTTTAGAACTGAATGAAGCTGTATTTAAAAAACGGCTTATAGCAGCGTCAAAAAATCAAGATAACGTAATTTACTTTCCATACGCCACAGATAGTTTTGATGGCTTTCAAATTAAGGAAACCCCAGTTTTACATCAAGATTTGGCAAAGCGTTTTCCTCAAATTAAATCATTTACCGGTTGGAATGCGCAACGAACGAAAAAAGCTAGGTTTAGTTTTTCCCATGGCGGGTTGCAAGTAATGATGGTCGATTTTGTGAAAGGACAAACCTCTTTTATTGAGAAACTTTCAGCTAATGGGAATAGTTATAAGGTTTTTGTGGGCTCTAATTCAGTCGCTAGAACCCCTTTTGAATGTAAGACCCCAGAATTACCCTTGTCCAAAATTGGTGCATCGTCTTTAGCTTTGATAGATGACCAAACGTTGAGAAAGTTTAGAATTGCCGTTGCGGTAACGGGTGAGTATACCAACTATCACGGCGGTACTGTCGTAGATGCTTTAGCAGCTATCAATGCAACTTTAACAAGGGTTAATGAGGTTTTTGAAACAGATTTAGGGGTTACTTTGGAGCTCATTGCCACTAACGACCAAATTGTATTTACTGATGCAGCTACAGATCCTTTTACTACCAGTTTGAATGGTGAGGTTCAAAATGTATTGACTACCGTGATTGGCGAGGAAAATTATGATGTAGGTCATTTATTTCATGTAGATAACGACAATGGAAATGCAGGTTTTATAGCTTCTGTTTGTACGGACAATAGAAAAGGAAGTGCATTTTCTTCAGCTTTGATTCCGGAAGGGGATCGTTATGATATTGATTATGTGGCACATGAGTTAGGTCACCAGTTTGGCGCAAACCATACTTGGTCTTTTGAATCGGAGAATTCAGGTGTACAAGCCGAGCCTGCCAGCGGCACTACGATTATGGGGTATGCAGGTATTGTTGAGGGTAATAATGTAGCACCAAACGGGGATGATTATTTTCATTATAACAGTATTCTACAGATCAATACGTATTTACAAACGGTTTCTTGTGCAGAAACGTCAACGTTACTAAATTCCCCACCTACAATAACATCTATAAATGATGTGGTCATCCCTAAGGGAACAGCCTTTGTTCTTGAGGGTAATGCCAGCGACACGAACCTTGGTGATGTGCTTACCTATGCTTGGGAACAAGTTGATGACGGAGTGGTAACTACGGCTACGTTTGGCCCTAATAATGTAACAGGTGCGAACTTTAGGTCACTACCACCGTCTTTGGATACAAAGCGTTTTTTTCCAAAACTTTCAAGGGTTGTCAATGGAGCATTAGAACAGATTAATCCGGAAACCAGCAGTGCTTGGGAAACCGTATCAACAATAGAACGAGAGCTGAATTTTGCCCTAACGGTGCGTGACAATGCTGAAGGCGGAGGTCAATCCAGTTCAGCTCTTGTAAAGGTTAGCGTCAGCAATGCTGCCGGACCTTTTGTGGTTACCTCACAAACAGCTAGCCAGGTATACCAAGCGGGAAGTGTACAAGAGATTACTTGGAATGTTGCCAATACCAACGCGTTGCCCGTAAACGCTATAACCGTCGATGTTTTCTTGTCTACGGACGGAGGCCTTACCTTTTCAGAGCAGATTGCCGATGCGATTCCGAATACTGGGCTAGCAAAGGTACAATTGCCGGGTATTGCCACCACGCAGGCAAGAATCATGATAAAGGCCAGTGATAATGTGTTTTATGCCGTGAATTCATCAGATTTCACTATTGAAGCATCTGATGTAGTACTCAGTTTTGATGCCTTATCCTATCAGGTTTGTAAACCCAATGATATCATAATTCCCTTTGTTTTTGAAACGTATAATGGTTTTGATGAAACGGTAACCTTTAGTGCAGATGCCCCTATTGGGGTAAATGTGTCTTTTTCTCCACCCATTTCAAATACAGACAATGCTACCATTGAAGCTAGTATTAGCGGGCTTTCCACATTGGAAGTTGGTGCTTATCCTATTGAAATTAGTGCTACATCAACGAGTCTGACTACTTCAACCACGATAGCGTTGAATATTTTTGATGATAGCTTTGATGACGTATTACTATTGGCCCCAACGGACGAAGCCACAAATACTGCGGTAGATCCATTTTTTTTATGGTTAGAAGATTCCAATAGTTTACAATACGATATTGAAATTGCAACAGATGTATTGTTTACAACTATTGTTGAATCTGCAACGGTTTCTTTTAATAATTACCAAAGTGTAAATCTCCTTGATGATACCAATTACTTTTGGCGTATAAGACCAAAAAATTCTTGTGGAGAAGGTGTTTTTGGACTACCATTTAGTTTTACGACCTCGGTCTTGGATTGTAAAACATTTGATACGGATGAACAACCGATAACGATTATAACGGAAGAACCCTCCATAATCAGCTCAACAATAACCTTTGTAGAAGAACTTTTAGTGGCTGATATTAATGTGAATCTTGAAGTTTCACATACCTATTTGGAAGATTTGATTATTACCCTTACTTCCCCTTCGGGTACTGAAGTTGTTTTGACCTCTAAATCTTGTAGAAGTTTAAATAATATCAATGTTGTTTTTGATGATGATGGTTTACCTATAAATTGTTCCGGAAACCCTGCATTACAGGGTGTGGTTCAACCGTTAGGTTCCTTGTCCTCTTTTAATGGAGAATCTATTTTAGGAGATTGGGTTTTGACTATTGAAGATACTGCTGCATCTGATGGCGGGTCTTTAGATGCATTTTCTTTGGATGTATGTGTTGAAGGATTGTTTAGGCCTGACGATGATGAAGATGGTGTTTTTGATGATGGGGATGATTTGTGTTTGGGTACTCCAAAAGGTTCAAGGGTTGATACTTCTGGTTGTGCCATTAATGATTTTCCGTTAAATAGTTTCAATATTGCTATCCAAAGCGAAACGTGTCGCCAAAGCAATGATGGTTTAATTCAGATTTCTGCAATGGATACTTCCATCACCTATACCGCAACAATTTCAGGTAATGGCCTGAACAATTCGGTTGATTTTACCGAAACAAATTCCTTTCAAGGTTTATCGGCGGGTACGTATCGGCTATGTTTGACAGGGACGGATGGCTCTATTGTTTACAGGGAAAACTGTTTTGATGTCGTTATTAATGAACCCCAATTATTAATGGTGCAAACTAGTGTCATTAATGGTACACAGCAATTGGTTTTAGAACTATTGGGAGCAAACCTATACACCATTGAAATAGATGGTGTGGCTACGCAAACAGCGGAGAATAATATTGTTTTAAATTTAAAAAATGGGTTTAGTACGCTTAAAGTGTACACTGAATTACCTTGTCAAGGAAGTTATGAAGAGCAATTGTTCGTTTCAGATGGTGTGATATTATATCCAAACCCAGCAACTGAATTTGTAACGGTTAAAACAAACAAGAACACTGCTACTGGAGCAGTTATTGCGTTTTTCGAGGCAAATGGTCAACTCGTAAAAAAGGAACGATATCCTATGTTGAATTCTGAATTTGATGTGAATATTTCTGATTTATCTACAGGATTATATTTGGTGGTCATAACTACTGAAAATGAACGTCAAACCTTTAAACTAATAAAAAAATGAAAAGGGTTCTCTGTATCATAATGACGATACTCACTGCTTGTGGTGGTGACGATGGTCCGCCGCCATCACCAGAAGGCGCTCTTTTGGTTTTTCCGTTAGAGAACTCTGAATGTACTACCGGAGTCAGTTTGAATGAAACCTTAAGTCAGGTCACCTTTGAATGGATGCCAGCGAAGAATTCAAATTTGTATACGCTAACAGTCGTCAATTTAAACACTAATAGTCCTCAAGCTATTACTACAGCTTCAACATCTGCAAGCTTGTCCATAGCAAAAGGAGCGCCTTTTTCTTGGGCAGTATTATCTGGAAATACAGATTCCGATGAGACCGCTACAAGTGAAAATTGGCTGTTTTACAATTCAGGTTTTCAAACTACTTATGCTCCTTTTCCAGCGCAAATAGTAGCTCCTAAATCAGGAGAGACAATTCCGGTAGGTTCATCAAATGAAGTGGTTTTAGAATGGATTGGAGCCGATGTGGAGGATGATATTATTCAGTTTGAAGTTTATTTTTCACAACAAAATCCGCCTGAGGAATTGCTAACTACGGCTGATGCGTCTACTATTCAAGCTTCTGTTTCCGTTGCCTCCGGAACGGTTTACTATTGGAAAGTGGTCACTACGGATAGTGAGGGCAATACTTCAGATTCTGGTATTTTTGACTTTAAAACGCTGTAATATTAAGTGCCATTGAATTGGTTCATCGTGTTTTTGGGCCCTGCAAAAATGAAAGAACGAATTAAGGCAGTGCCTTTTTCAAGTCTTTCAGGTAGTTTGGAAAGCTCATCACTATTCCAAATTCCCAAAACATAATCTACTTGCTTCCCTTTGCCAAAATTTGCGCCGACCCCAAATCGAAATCGATAGTAAACCGTGGTCTGTAGCGTGTTTTGAATATCTTTAAGTCCGTTATGACCGCCGTCACTTCCTTTGCCTTTTAAGCGTATGCTACCAAAGTCAAGGTTGATATCATCCGTAACGATCAATACATTTTCTAAGGGAATGTTTTCTTTTTCCATCCAGAAACGCACCGCTTTGCCACTTAAGTTCATATAGGTGGATGGTTTTAGGCAAACAATACTTTTTCCCTTGTATTTAAAAGTTGCCGTAGCGCCTAGTTTTGTATCTTCAAAAGTGAGTTTTTCTTCAATTGCAAGTTGATCTAAAATTTTAAAGCCAATATTATGCCGCGTTTGGCTATATTTTTCACCGATGTTGCCTAGGCCTACGATTAAGAATTTTTTCATGGTATCCGTTTCGGTAAGTAAAGAAGGTTTGGTTTTCCAAAGTGATTTAAACCAAGTCAGCATACGTTCAAATTTGCCCAAAAATACAAAAGCATCCTAAAAATCAAATTTGAAACTTGACCTAGGATGCTTTTATCTTTTGGTTACTGTTTATTCAGCGTCTTCTGCTGCTGGAACTTCTGCCTCAGCACCTCCTTCTGCACCTTCTTCAGTTTCTTCTTCGTCTTCATCCTCAACGGCATTTCTAGATGCTTTAACCTGAACAACAGCTGTACTGTCAGGATGCATAATAGTGAAATCGTCACTCAATAGGGTTTCAACAGCGATAGTTCCTCCTATTTTTAGTTTTGAAATGTCGATAGTGATAAAATCAGGTAACAGTTTTGGTAAAGCCTTAATGGTCAATTTTCTTTTTCTGAATAATAAACGACCACCGTTTTTAACACCAGGCGAGTTGCCTTCCAATCGAATAGGAATGTCCATTGTGACTGCTTTATCATCAAACAATTGATAAAAATCAATATGTAAGATTTTATCATTTACAGGGTGAAATTGAATGTCTTGTAATACGGCATCAAACTTTTCGCCTGTCTCCAACTCAATTACCGCAGTATATGCGTTGGGAGTGTACACTAAATCCCTGAATGATAATTCAGCAGCTGAAAAGTGTAGTGGTTTATCCCCTCCGTATAATACGCAAGGAACCTTTCCAGCATTACGTAAGGCTTTGGTAGCTACCTTGCCCACGCTTTCTCTTTGAGATCCTTTAATAGTAATTGACTTCATTTATATAAATTAATTAATTAAATATCAGTATCGAGAATTGCCTGAGTTTAAAGTCAAGCGTAGTCGAAGGCTACATTAAAAATTTAGACGAAATAGAGGTGTTATGATGTACTCTATGCATCACGTCGGCAAATAAATCTGCACAACTTAACACTTTTACTTTATCGCTTTTCACTTCAATAGGAATAGAGTCTGTAATGATCAATTCCTTCAATTGAGAATTTTCTATTTTTTCGTAAGCATCCCCGGACAATAATCCGTGTGTTGTAATTGCTCTTACGCTTAGTGCTCCTCTTTCCATCATCAAATCTGCTGCTTTGGTCAGTGTGCCAGCGGTATCGACCATGTCATCTACCAATACCACGTTTTTACCGGTTACATTACCTATAAGCTCCATGTGTGAAATTACATTGGCTTTAGCGCGCTGCTTGTAACAGATTACTACATCTGACTCCAGTGCCTTTGAATAAGCGTATGCTCTTTTGGAACCTCCCATATCTGGTGATGCCACACAAAGATTTTCCAAACCAAGTTTTTTCAAATAGGGCAAGAATAGGGTAGAAGCAAATAAATGATCCACTGGTTTTTCAAAAAAGCCTTGAATTTGGTCTGCATGCAAATCCATAGTAATGATTCGTGTAGCTCCGGCAGACTCCAGCATTTTAGCTATTAGTTTTGCCGCTATTGGTACTCTTGGCTTATCTTTTCTATCTTGTCTGGCCCAACCAAAATAGGGCATAACAGCGGTAATGTGTCTAGCTGATGCGCGTTTAGCGGCATCAATCATCAACAGCATTTCCATTAAATTTTCAGAACTTGGGTTAGTAGACCCTATAATGAAAATTCGGGTGCCGCGTATAGATTCTTCAAAAGATGGTTGAAACTCCCCATCACTATATCTTGAGAATTTTATCTTGCCTAGAGTGGCGCCATATGAAGCTGCAATTTTCTCTCCTAGAGCAGTGCTCTGGGTACATGCAAAAATTTTTGGCTCTGGAACTTGGTATGGCATGCTAAATTATTATTTACGAGCTTTTTAAGCTAACTCCCTTTTAAGGAGGTGCAAATTTAAAAATTAATCTCAGTTGCTCAAGGATAAATGTGTGAATTTTAGTTTTTGAAATGAAAATATTTTTTAGCTTTGCAGTCCGTTTATAAAATTTAATGCTCGAGTGGCGGAACTGGTAGACGCGCTGGATTCAAAATCCAGTTCCTTTGGAGTGTGGGTTCGATTCCCACCTCGAGTACAAGAACCTTCAATTTTTATTGAAGGTTTTTTTATGTAATGATAAGATAAGACCCAAAAACTTGTATCCTTATTGTTGATTTTCTGCGGTAAAAGCCTCTTTGATCTATATCGTTTAGCTGAAATTGAATGTGATTAATAGTCATATATCACATGTTTTCTTGAGAAATATAAATCATCTTTGTTCTGTGGATTTGTATGCAATATTTATGCGGTTATTATCATATTCTTATTGCTTTTTACTGTATCATAAGTCCATATTAAATTTAGAGATATGAAAGTTTTTGAGTGCGGCAATTGTAAACATCCGCTTTTTTTTGAGAACTATGAATGCGAAAATTGTGGGCATGCTTGTGGTTTTAGGGATAGAGATCGCAAAATGCTCACTTTTGATACGCTCAAGGCAACATTGATTTCGGATCGAGAAAAAAAAGAATACAAGTATTGTAAAAACAAAAATCATGGCGTTTGCAATTGGTTGTTGGAAAAAAATGATACACATGAATATTGCCGTGCATGCCAGCTTAATAGAACAATACCCAATCTTTCTGCTAAAAAAAACTATTTGAAATGGCAAGACTTGGAAGTGGCAAAGCATAGGCTCATCTATCAACTCCAAAAAATAGGTCTTAACCCACAAAGTAAGATGAGCAGTGCTACGGGCTTGTGTTTTGATTTTATTGCCAAAAGTAATGACTCAAATATCATGACGGGACATGCCAATGGTGTGGTGACCATATTGCTTCGTGAGGCGGACTCTGTATTTAGGGAACAGGCAAGAAAAGACTTGCAAGAACCATATCGTACCTTAATTGGACATTTAAGGCATGAGGTGGGACACTATTTTTGGGACCAGCTGGTTTTTAGTGATGAAAAGGTGTTGCATTCGTTTAGAGCGATTTTTGGAAATGAAGAGATAAGTTATAACGATGCATTACAAACGTTTTATAAAAATGGGGCGCCTGATAATTGGCAAGATTCCTATATAAGTAAATACGCAACGTCACACCCATGGGAAGATTGGGCTGAGACTTGGGCGCATTATTTACATGTTATGGACATGGCGGAGACAGCACATTTTTTTCGTTTGAGGGTAAACCCAACGGGCATAACAAAGAATATGAAAACAAAAGTCACGCTTGATCCCTACGTTATTAGAGATTTTGAAACCATCGTAAGTACTTGTGTACCCTTGTCATTCGCTGTGAATAGTATCAATAGGGCAATGGGTATTGCAGATGTTTATCCGTTTGTAATTAATGCAAAGGTGATAGCGAAAATGACCTTTATTCACCAACTATTATTGCCTAAGAGAGCACTTTAGTTCGGTTTGATGCTATCCTAAGCAAAAGAAAACTTCTCTAGGGGAGTGGCGTGTTTTTTTATATGCTCTAATAATTTATACTCTAAGATTTAACAGTATCTTTAAACGGAACCCTTTCTGTTAATTCAAAAACCAAAAACATGTCAAAGATTAATTTTTCTAAATATGAAACCAGAGGTTTTTATGACGAAATGTTTGATGTTGATAACAAAGTTCGCCCAAGCTATGAACTGTTTAGAAAACGGTTGGAGAAAATAAGTAGGAACAAATTGGAGTTTTTGCAACATGCAACCGATAGGGCTCAATTATCCTTAGGGATGACTTTTAATGTCTATAGCGATAATCAAGGCGTTGAAAGAATCCTTCATTTAGATATTATTCCACGAATAGTGAGTGGCCCTGATTGGGATTTACTTGCCAAAGGTCTTGAGCAAAGAATAGTTGCTTTGAACATGTTTATTGACGACATCTATAATGACCAAAAGGTGTTAAAAGATAAAATTATTCCAAGGGAATTGGTGCTTTCAAGCGCAGGATATCTTAAAGAGTGTATGGGGTTAAAACCCCCTGAAAATGTGTGGAGCCATATTTCTGGAACGGATCTGATACGCGATGGACAAGGCGATTTTAAAGTGCTTGAAGACAATCTCAGATGTCCCTCTGGAGTTTCGTATATGCTGGAAAATCGCGAGATCTTAAAACGTACTTTCCCCGAGGTATTTGAAAAACTCCATGTACGTCCCGTTCATGATTATTCCCATTATTTAAGGGATATGTTAGAATCGCTAACCCAAGAATCACCCGCTTCAATAGCAGTTTTAACACCAGGAACCTATAATTCGGCCTATTTTGAACATGCTTATTTGGCACAGCAAATGGGTGCGGAACTTGTTGAAGGAAGGGATTTGGTGGTCAAAAACAATTTTGTTTACATGATAACTACAAAAGGGCTTCAAAAAGTAGATGTTATCTATCGCAGGGTAGATGATGAATTTTTAGACCCTTCAGTTTTTAATAAAGATTCTTTGTTAGGTACACCAGGCTTGTTCACCGCTTATTTAAAAGGTAATGTAGTGCTTGTGAATGCTCCGGGTGCAGGTGTTGCCGATGATAAGGCCGTCTATGCTTATATTCCTAGGTTGATTAAGTATTATTTGGGTGAGGAGGCATTAGTTTCTAATATTAAAACCTATATCTGTGCAGAAGAAAAAGATTTAAAGTATGTAATAGAAAATATAGCCAAACTAGTAGTCAAAAAAACCGATGGTTCAGGGGGCTATGGCATGCTGATTGGGCCTCATGCTTCTAAAAAAGAGATTGAGGAATTTACAGTAAAGGTTAAGAATAACCCTAGAAATTATATTGCTCAGCCAATGATCAATCTTTCTAGAGTACCTACAATGACAGATGATGCCATAGAGGGTAGGCATGTAGATTTAAGACCTTATGTTTTATACGGAAAAGAGGTGAAAATAATTCCAGGTGCCCTAACAAGGGTTGCCCTGACTAAAGGGTCTTTGGTGGTAAACTCCTCACAAGGTGGCGGAAGTAAAGATACTTGGGTTCTAGACAACTAATAAATCAAAACGTATGTTAAGCAGAGTAGCGAATACCATGTATTGGATGAACAGGTACATTGAAAGGGCAGAAAACTATGCTCGTTTTATGGATGTTAATTTTAACCTCTCTTTAGAGTCGCCTTCCGATAGTGTTCAACAATGGAAGCCTTTAGTGGTTATTACGGGTGATTGGCCCTTGTATGAGTCGCTCTATCAAGAAGTGGATAAAAAGCAAGTCATCTATTTTTTAGGATTTGACCCAAAAAACCCAAATTCAATTTATAACTGTATCATAAACGCTCGGGAAAATGCGAGAGCCATACGACCAGAAATAACCAAAGAGGTATGGGAACAAATAAATTCCATTTATTTTTTTGTAAAAGAAGGTTTGGAAAAAAAGGAATGGAAAAGTGAAGATCCTAGAAGTTTCTTTAAGAAAATCAAGGATGATTGTCAATTGCTATACGGAATTTTTGCCTCTACCATTTCAAGGAATGAAGGGTGGCATTTTGGAAATATTGGGCAGATGTTAGAGCGTGCTGACAAAACCTCAAGGGTAATCGATGTGAAATATCATATTTTACTGTCTTCATCTGAGGCTGTGGGGACACCATTAGATTTAATGCAATGGGCTGCATTGTTAAAATCGGTGAGTGCTTATGATATGTACCGAAAAAAATATGGTAAGCTTACAGCGCTGAACATCTCAGATTTTTTGATTTTAGACAAAACCTTTCCGCGTTCCATGTTGTGCTGTCTAATTCATGCAGAACAATCTTTATATGCTATTACAGGAAATACTGGTGGTTTTACCAATGGTGTTGAAAAGCAATTAGGCAAGCTGAAAGCAGAACTTGAATTTGCTGATATCGAAGATATTTTCAATAGTGGACTTCACGAATATATTGATGGTTTTCAGCAACGACTCAATACAATTTCAACACAATGCTATGACTCATTTTTTACAACAGAACTTAAGCAAACACAACAATAAACCAAGGGCTAAACATTTTTGATGCAAATAAAAATTGTTCACGAAACGGAGTACAGTTTTACGGAAGAAGTCTTTCTAGAGCCTCATTATTTGAGGTTTAAGCCTAAAAGCATGCCGTTTCTTAAGATGGAATCGTATGATTTGAAACTTTCCATAACACCTTCAGGAATTTCAGAGCAGTTGGATGCTGAAGGCAATGTAGTGCATTTCTGTTGGTTTGACGGAATGCATAAAAAAATCCAGATGAAATCGGAAGCCCTGTTAACGGTTACTCCTTTTAAACCGTTCAACTTTTTGGTATATCCGGCTAGCAGTAACCACATTCCATTTGAGTATCCAAAGAAGTTGCAAGATGTATTGGGTATTTATTTGAACGCTACCAAAATCAATAGTTTATTGCTTGATTATGGACGAAGCATTCTTAAAGATGTAGAAGCCAATACCATTTCTTTTTTATTAGAATTGACCATACGGATACATCAAGATTTTATTTTAGAAATTAGGGAAACAGGTATTCCTTTTCACCCTAATGATACTTTTGAAGGAAAAACAGGTTCTTGCCGTGATTTAAGTTGGATGCAAATTCAGCTATTGCGTAACCTAGGGTTGGCAGCAAGGTTTGTTAGCGGTTATTATTTTGTGGATGTTGAGGAACCTCAATATGAACTGCATGCTTGGGTGGAAGTTTTCGTGCCAGGTGCGGGTTGGATTGGCTTTGACCCTAGTAATGGAATTGCAACCGCAAATATGCATATTCCCGTTTGTTCAAGTGTGCATTATGAGCATACCATGCCAGTATCCGGGTCTGTTCGTGGCGATGGAAAAGGGATGCTGACAACTCATTTAGCTATATCAGCAGTGAGTTAATAAAGCTGAGGGGAATTTGAATTTTAAGGTAGGTCGTAAGGTATATTAGCGTAAATACTCAAGGCTCCAAAGACACTATCATTGGGAATCATGGATGCCCCATTTGAAACATACGAAATACTGACGTCATCAGCAGGAAAACATACTAATGTAGATTAAAACCCATTCATTCGTTCGGTGTGTCCAAATCCGTTGGGTATGTTGAACAGCCCCAGGCCAAAATCATTTACTATTGTTTTCATTTCTTCAAGTGAATTGGCTGATAAGTCTAGAACTAAATATAAAATTATTAGATAGATATTATCAAGGTTTGTCATCGTTTATTTGAACTTTTGTTTGTGATACAATGCTCTTAAAATATAGATTGTATCATTTTGAATTAAAAAATGCAAGGAGTACTTAAAACTAGAAAAATGAACCCTTCTAACATTCCTATAATAGATTTGAAACAAAAATGGATTAGCCTTCAGATAGTCAATTTGATTCTTGAAATCAATATCAAAATCTCGTTCTAATCCTGAAATTCGATAGTGACATTTAGCAGTTAGAATATCTTTTTCGGCATCTTTTGAAACTCTAATTTGATATGCCATTTCTGCTCATTACTTCTTCAATAGTAGAAAATTCTATTTCGTTCTTATCAAACTTCGTTAAAAGTTCATCCATCATATCAGTATATTCCTTAGATGGAACTTCTAATTTTTTAGCCTCTTCAATAGCTAAATACTCTAGGTAATTTTTAAGACTACGGTTTTGTCTTTTAGCCTCAGCTTCGAGCGCAGAAACTACCGTTTCGTCTAAATGCAGTTCTTTACGTATCATCATAATTAATATTTATACGTACAATATACGTATAAATGACGAAATATGAAAAACCACATCGTTTATTTGAACTTTCTAGACCGTAGTTGAAATTATATGATTGCCCTAAAAACATAAAACCTTGCAAATCATAAGATTTACAAGGTTTTGAAGGTTTTTGATAACCCTTTAAGCGGTCTGGACGGGACTCGAACCTTGCTCAGCGAGCCCTGTCGCTCTGGCACTTCAGCCAAATATCTTTTTTTATGTTGACGATTTGTGACCTAATTCCCGTGGGTAATAGTTCGATTTGTTTCGTCTGGTGCAAAAATAGTAATTCTTTTCAATTAATAACATTTAAAATGAATAAAATTGAAA
>CAYGUO010000059.1:0-16397 GCA_964353095.1 uncultured Flavobacteriaceae bacterium
GTTTTGGACACCATAAAAGGTTTTTCCCGTTACAACCAATATGGGTTGAACGACAGTATAGGAACCACAGTTTACGGAACATTTAATTTTGGTGAGGATAAAAAAATACAGGCCATACGCCATGTGATACGACCGCAGGTGGGTTGGGGATACACCCCATCATTTGAACAATTTTATGACACTTACACTGACAATGACGGCGAAGAAGTTTTATTCAGTGAATTTGAAGGCACCCTAAATGGTGCCCCAAGTTTGAATAAGTCAAATTCCATATCATTTTCAGTACAAAATACTTTAGAAGCAAAAGTTAGGGATAAAGACTCCACCGCAACAGAAGCAAAAAAAATCACCTTGTTAAATAACTTAAGTTTTAGCACGGCCTACAATTTTGAAGCAGATTCTTTAAAACTTGCACCGATAGGCTTTACAGGTGGCACTACCATTTTGAACAATAAAATGAATATTAACTTTTCTGGTTCTTTAGATCCGTACGCCATTGATAATAATGGTAGACGTATCAATACTTTTAACGTAGATAACGGAGGTAGTCTTCTTAGATTTACAAGAGGTTCTTTTAATGTTTCCTATTCTTTGAACAATGAGACCTTCAAGCGAGATAAAAAAGAAGGTGACGAAGCTAAAGAAGCTAGTGATGAATATCGAGCGGCAAGCGGGGGTAGTACAGATGACCTCTTTGGTTTTGGGTTTGATAACAGCAGGGCTTCCAATAACAGAGATGCCGATGATGAAGATGAGGAAAGCGAAATATATAACAATAAAATACCTTGGGATATCAACCTTCGTTATGCCATGGGCTACAACAACAGTAATCGCCAAAATGATATTAGCCTAGCCAGTCTTATGTTTTCTGGCAACGTTGCATTGACTCCTAAATGGGACGTAAGGGTATCTTCAGGTTATGATTTTACCAATAAAGGTTTTGCCCAGACCCAGTTGGGTTTTACCAGAAATTTAAAAAGTTTTGATTTACGTTTTAATTGGGTTCCTTTTGGTAGAAATGAGCGTTGGGATTTTTTTATTGGTATAAGCAGTTCAATTCTTAGCGATTTAAAATGGGAACAAAATAATCAACGTACAATACGATAAGGCGGTTAGCTTTAGTTGATTGTAAATAACCGCTAATCAAGCTCAAATTACATTTTCAAGAAAACCACCAAGAATAACAAGGCAAACCACATATCATTTAAATCGCAATTATTGCCTAAAGAAATCTATTTTATGTTCATTATTTAAGTACTTCCTTGTAAATTAGGAATGTTAAACGGAATTACATGAAAACAATAATTACAACAGCAAATGCCCCTGCACCAATTGGACCTTACAATCAAGCAATTTTAATTAAAGACACGCTTTATATATCTGGCCAAACCCCTATTGACCCTAGAACAGGTAAAGTAGTAGAGGGTGATGTAAAACTTGAGGCAGAACAATGCATGCAAAATTTAAAAGCTATTTTAACCGAGGCCAAAATGACTTTTGAAAATGTAGTCAAAACTTCTATTTTCTTAAAGGATATGCATCAATTCTCACAAGTAAACGAAGTCTACGGAAGCTATTTTGATGCTGACACCGCTCCTGCCAGAGAAACAGTAGAAGTCGCGAATTTACCGATGTTCGTAAATGTGGAGATTTCGATGATTGCTGTTAAATAGTGTTTTTATGAAATTCAACTAAACCTTCAATAGGACGTTGACGAATAACCCCTAATATCAAATCGTTTCTTTCAATCACAGTGGCTAGCTCATCTCTTAAAAAGTGCGCTATGCTCCCCACAAAGTTTATAGGTACTTTTGTGGCCAGTTCAAATTGCATGATATAGTTGTTTACAAACTGCTGAAAACCTTTATCAATGACTCCCCTGCAATAAGGATGTTCTTTGTTTTCGACAATAAATCGGGCAAAGGTTGCCAAATAGGTATTTGGGTTGGGTTGTTTATACAGATTGTCTTTAATCACATCTGCATCAAGCTCGTATTCCTTAGCAAACTTAATTCCTAAATCTTGAGGCATTTTATGAAAATAATAATCGCGCAGTAATTTTCTACCAAAGAAATTACCACTTCCGTCATCCATCAAAATATACCCCAAAGAGGTTACTTTTTGAAATAATTGATGCCCATCGTAATAACTACAATTAGAGCCTGTACCCAGAATACAAACAATACCTTGATGACCTATTTTAGTCGTTGCATAAATTGCTGCAAAAGTATCCTCTCGTACTGCTGCTTTGGCATTGGGGAAATAGTCTTTAAAAATTTCCTTTAAAAACAGTTTCATACGGTCCGTACCGCAACCAGCGCCATAAAAATATAATTGCGTGACCTGCTCTTTATTTTTAGAAAGCTCAAAATTATTTGCTAATCGGTCTTCAATAACCCGCCTCGTTAAAACTTCAGGGCTTAAGCCTAAGGTTTGGGTCACAAAAAGTTGTTCCCCTTTTTCATCTAAAGCAATCCAATCGGATTTTGTAGCACCACTATCAACAATTAAAATCATAACCTCTAAAAATGAATATTCCTGAAAATAATGAAACTAACACTATTTTCAGGAATATAAAATTAATACACTCTTATAAACTAGAAACGTGGGCTGCCAAGTCTAACATTTTGTTAGAAAAACCAGCTTCGTTATCATACCAGGAAATTAACTTGAAAAATTTTGAATTTAACTCGATTCCAGCTCCTGCATCAAAAACACTTGTGTGCGGATCTGAAACAAAATCTTGAGAGACTACAGCATCTTCGGTATAGCCAAGAACACCTTTCAATTCGCCTTCAGAGGCCGATTTGAATACTTTTTTAATTTCTTCGTAAGAAGTTTCCTTTTCCAAACGAACGGTTAAATCGACAACTGAAACGTTCGCCGTAGGTACTCTGAAGGCCATTCCCGTAAGTTTTCCTGCTAATGCAGGTATAACCTTAGTCACCGCTTTTGCAGCCCCTGTAGAAGCAGGAATAATATTCAACATTGCACTTCTACCACCTCTGTAATCCTTTCTTGATGGACCATCTACCGTTAATTGTGTTGCGGTTGTTGCATGCACTGTAGTCATCAAAGCTTCTTGAATACCAAAATTGTCATTCAACACTTTTGCCACAGGTGCCAAACAGTTTGTAGTACATGAGGCATTGGAAACAATAGTATCACTAGCCTTAACATCATGATGGTTAACACCCATTACAAACATGGGAGCATCTTTGGATGGAGCAGAAATTACTACTTTTTTCGCACCACCGTCAATATGGTATTGCGCCATTTCCAAAGTTGTAAAAATACCTGTGCATTCCGCAACTAAATCAGCTCCTACTTCATCCCATTTTAAGTTTTTCGGGTCTCTTTCTGCCGTAATACGAACAGTTTTCCCATTTACTACCAAATGACCCTCTTTTACTTCAACGGTTCCGTCAAATTTTCCATGTACGGAATCGTACTTCAATAAATACGCAAGATGTTCTACATCCAACAAATCATTTATGGCTACTACATCAACATTATCTCTTTTTACAGAAGCTCTAAAGACCAAACGTCCTATTCTTCCAAATCCGTTAATACCCATTTTTACCTGTGCCATTGTATTGTTTTTAAGTTTAATTTATTCTTTTACGTTGTCATGATATCTGATACCCTGATCAATTCTTCATCTACCGGAGTATGTGCTTTAATTGCTTCACTAATAGGCGTCAAGATTAATTTATTATCTCTTATGCCTACCATATAGTTTGTTTTCCCTTCCATCAACGCCTCAACAGACTTTACTCCCATTCTACTGGCTAGTACCCTATCAAAACAGGTTGGGTTACCGCCACGTTGCATATGACCAAGTACGGAAACACGAACATCATATATTGGTAAGTGCTCGTTTACATAGTCTTTAAGTTGAAATACGTTTTTACCGGTCTTGTCCCCTTCCGCAACAATTACGATACTAGATGATTTACCTGATTTTTTACTGCGCTTTAAAGATTCCAATAAGCGTTCAAGACCTAAATTTTGTTCGGGTATCAAAATTTCTTCAGCACCTGCGCCTACACCTGCATTTAAGGCTATATGCCCTACATCGCGCCCCATCACCTCAACAAAAAATAGTCTGTTATGCGAACTTGCAGTATCCCTAATTTTATCGATAACTTCAACAACGGTGTTAATAGCGGTGTCAAAGCCTATGGTATAGGATGTTCCTAAAATATCATTATCAATGGTGCCCGGAATACCCATTACCGGGAAGTTAAATTCTTCGTTAAATTTTAAACCACCAGCAAAGCTTCCATTCCCGCCAATTACTACAAATGCATCAACACCATGCTTCACTAATTGGTCATGTGCTTTTTTTCTGCCCTCAGGGGTTCTAAATTCTTCACAGCGCGCAGATTTGAGTATCGTACCTCCTTTATTGATGATATTGTTAACACTACGGGCGTTCATTACTTTAAAGTCTCCGTCAATCATGCCTTGATATCCCCTGTATATTGCAACACACTCCAACTTCATAAAGGCACATGTACGTACAACAGATCTTATGGCAGCATTCATACCGGGTGAGTCACCACCAGATGTCAAGACTGCTATTTTACTGATTTTCTTACCCATTTTTCATATTGAAAGATCAAAACTAGCAAACTTATTCCAATAAAAAAATGACCAACATACTAATTTGAAATATCCAAAGTTCGCAAACGATTTCGTATCCCTTTTGGGGCTAAATTTTATATTATCAGGGGCTTACTTTTGATTTGGAAGCTTCTTTTTGGTCTTAAATTCAATCAAACTATCCTTGCCCATAATATTCGAGCTGGTTGGAATATCGTTCAATAGTTCTCGTTTTGCCTTTGGTTTGAAAACTTTATTCAATAATTCGCTGAAACTATTAAAATCAACTTGATAAGACAGACCAATACCCTGTGTATACCCTTGTCGTTCTGCCAAAAACTGTTGTATTTCGTTTTCACGGTTGAATACTTTTGCACTTAAGGTACCTTCTTCATTAAGTAAAATCTGCACCTCAACATCACCGGCAACAACAGTTTCTGAAACACCTCCAACCGGAACTCCAACCCTGCCATTCACTAAGACCCTATCTGATATTTGAGTTGAGAGTGTAACCCCTATTCGATCATCGGTACCCAAATCAGAAGCAGCATCAGTAAAACCTTGTTCGTAGGATAAGCCTAAATTAAACTTATCGTTGCTACCTCCCAAGACTTGGTTTAACAACCCTGACGCGGTCTGAATTAAATTACCCGTTACAGCCTGCTGATTTAAACCTGAACCCGCTTCATTGTTTACGAATGTACCTTGGGCGAGTAAGAAAAATGCATTATTACTTTCTATAGTTGGATCTTGGAGACGGTATTCCAATTCTGATTTTATAACCGAATTTGTTCCTGGGAATTCAATATCAAAATCTATTGTAGGACTCTCTAATTCACCATCTAAACGAACAACTACTTCGGTAGGGATACGTCTTCTAAATTCCGAGTTAGCCAATAAGGGTGCCGGATTCGCATTAAGCGAATAGACCGCATCTAGATTTAATTGTGCTGCCAAAGGGTCTCCGCCATCCCATAGAATCGTACCTCCTGGTCGCACACTAAAGGTTTTATCGATAATACCTGCTTTTCTGAAACGATATTCACCAGTAATCACCGCAAACTCCCCATTCATCAAAAACTTCCCATTTGTATTTATTTCAATAAGTAAAAGCCCTGCACCTGTTCCTTTTAAAGAACTCCCACTTTCACGATCTACCACAATCTCTACTTCAGCATCTGGTGTTACATTCAAATCAAAAAAGAGTTCTACACCTTGATAGTCTTGTATAATTCGTTCACCCGTAATCGTACTTGCATCATCTTTTTCTATAAAATTGATAAAAGAATAGTCCCCAACACTGGTAACATCGCTCAAAGGAATCTTTAATTCCGTACCCTTCGCGGTAGAACCTTCAAAGTCAATATTAAGGCCTGTCGTTGGTCCATAAATATTACCAATTCCAGTCACAAACCCTTTTCCGTAATAGAGTTGATCTTCATCGAATTCCGTATTCAAAATAAGAAAACGATCATTTTTAGTATCGACGTTTAGGTTTAGGTTCCAATCATCAAAGGCGGTATGACTTATGCTTCCATCCAAAGTTCCTTTGGTTTGATAAGCGATATCATTCAACTCAATATTGTCAAAATAAAATGTTTGATCAAACAACCTAACTCGAGATAAGGGTGAGAAATCATAGTCTACGTTCAAGTATGGGATACCCATGCCAGCCTCATTTAAAGTTAGGCTACCATCAAAGGCAGGATTATTGACATTACCCGTGATTCTGGTATTACCACTTATCAAACCTCTAATATTTGAAATGATACCTTCACCCAAAGGCGCAAATGGTTCCATTGCAAAATCATTAAAAGAGGCCAATAAATCCAAAGATGTCTCGGTTGCTGAGTTATTGATTTTACCACTTACGCTAAACCTTTCCTCTCCATTTTCAGTTAACCAAGTATTCACTCCAAATTCCGTTAAATCATTATTGCCAAATATAACGACCTCCATATCGCCAAGGCGGGCTTCGTTAATTGAAAAATCAGTGATGTCCAAACTTGAAGAAGGTAGATACTTCCCTTCTTTTTGTAGAATATTCAAAAACCCATTCACGCTGCCATCAAGCTTTAAACTATCAATTGCCGGTGTGATTTTGTTTAAGGAAACGATTTTAAACTGTAGCTGTAAATCTTTGTAGGTAGAATCAGCAAGTTCACCCCTTAGCCGTATTTGTTCATCTTTACCATTATCCATAACAATCTCACGGATTTGGATACTATCAAGTGTTCTGTTTACAATAACCTTGTTTTGGCGGTTACCCAATTTGTTCAGTACCCAGTTGTTTCCTTTAAAACTAATATCAGACCGTTTTAATCCAATTACAGACTTGTTGTTTTCATTGAATGTATGGTAAAAGTTTAGATTATAACTATCGTTCAGTTCGCTACCGCCTTTAAACTCTGTTCTAAAAAACAAGGTGTCTTTTAACGTAGTATTAATCAGATTAAAGTCTTGAAAATCATAATACACCGTTTCCATGTTTTCAACAGATAAAAAGGTATTAAAAAGCGGATTCTTGTTATCAATCTTTAGTTCAATATTTTGAAGTGCATTTTTGTAGGCCTCTATTTCTGGGGATTTAAAAGTGAGCTTAAAATCGCCTTCATCCGCAACGATATTACCCCGTATAAAAGTCTCCGGTCCAAAACTTACTTCTGGCAGAAAAATATTGACAATCTTGTTATAAATCTTAAAATTAAAGGAAACTCGCTGCCCATCCGAAATTTCAAAAGGTTTGTAATTCGTGTAAATACTTCCCAACGAATTTTGAAATAGTTTACCCAATTCTGCCACTTTAAAATTACCCTTCATATACCCGGTAATGATATCAGGCGATATAATTTGCACGGTTCGTATGGAGTCTTGCTCAACAGTGGCAGAAATGGCAAAATCATCAAAGTTGTAGGTGTCGTTTTGATTTTGATATACGGTATTTTCGAATTTTATATCACCCGTTAGGTTATCTAAGGTACTCCCTTTGATATCCATTCTGACATTACCCTTAAAAATAGAGAGGCTATCATTAACAAAGTTCAGTTTTTTAAAATCTGCATAGTCCACATTGGCAATAAAATTAAAGTCATTTCGCTCTTGGCCAAAATCAACAAGACCTTTAAAGTTGAGTTTTAGATTTTCATCTTTACTCAAAAATGAACCGTCAAAAAGCTCTTCTTTAATGATCCCTGAGAGCTGTAAGTCTTTGTATGTATATCCATTAAAACCAATACTGTAAATCTCTCCTATGGCTTCTGTATTTAGATATTCAGCCGTAAAACCACGCCCTTCTACGTTAACATCTAAAGTGGTTTTTCCTAGTTTGGGGTTCTCAACGAGTGCTCCCAAATCAAAATCAATCAGCGAAACAAATCCTCTGTAAGAAGCGTCATCAATATTATTGATGTTCGTCATTTGTAAATCTGAATAACTGCTGCCAATTGCGGTATTCAAATTAATCTTTGCGTCTATGGAGGTTTGGGTTATCTCAGCATCTCCCCTGATAGTGAACTGTCCAAACTTTTTGAAAGCAGAAGGCAGTATTGTTTCACTTAAAATATTTGGCAGCAAGCCTCTTAATTGATAGTAACTGGAAGTAACATTTTCCAATTTAGAATTCATAATAAAGGGTGCTTGCAGGTTGAATAGGTTTTTAAAATTAAAATCTCCCCTAATACCTGTATTATCAGATAATAAAATTAAGTCAGTAACCAATAAGTCATTCAACACACCACCTACCTTTGTAGAAAAGTCTACCGTTTTACCGGTACCGAATTCATCAAAATACTTATTCACTTCGTTTAATGAAACGGTAGATTCCTGAAAATCAGCAGTTAATTTCACCTTATTAATGAAGTCAGAAAAATCCTTTCTTTCATAATCAAAACGTAAATTTCCTTTTATTGATGACTCTGTAGTTGCGATGAACAAAGAGTCAAATTGCATGTGTTTTTTTGTGTACTTGAACTGTGTAGCCAAGTTTTTGATTCTAAGATTTCTTTTGCTCAAAAGAGCCAAGTCTTTAATCTTCATAGATACCTCCGGACCTAAAACTTGAAAATCTTTAGCTAAGATTTCAAGCTGTTGAAAATCTAATCTTTCTTTAGTATTCAGGTTTTCATCGCCAAGTTTAAATTGACCGTCAACAATGGTAATTTGTGAAGAAGACATGAAAAAAGGTGGCGTACCGGAATCACGTGGTTTTCCATCATCTAGCTTAGCTACAAAAACATTTAAGTTAGTGTCTGTTTCACCCTCATAGGTTTTCATGTTAAAGAAGATACCATCCACATCAATATCACCAAATTCAAGTCTGCCGTTCACTAAGTTTCCAATGCTCAGTATGGATGTGGATAGTTTGTGTACATAGAAAAGCGTGTCTTGTTTATAGTCTTCAACATAAATACTTTTAAGTGTGGTCCCCATAGAAAAAGGAGAAAACTGCACTCTTTCAATATTGATGTTTGTGCCGAATTTTTCATTGATTGTTTTAGTCGCACGCTGGGCGATGCGCGTTTGCACCATAGGAAGTGAAAAAAATACAGACGAAAGCACTAGAATCAGCAAAAGTACCATCACTATTCTAAGTAGTATTTTTCTAAGTTTTTTGATAGCGCTTTACCTTTTATTTTTGTATGTTCAACTTCTGTTCCAAAATAGGTGAAAAGTCAAGAAAATTATATTTTAGCCATTGAGTCATCGTGTGATGATACGTCAGCAGCCATACTTTGCAATGATACTGTTCTTAGTAATGTAGTCGCCACGCAAACCATACATGAACAATATGGAGGCGTTGTTCCTGAACTTGCTTCAAGGGCGCATCAACAAAACATAGTACCTGTTGTCCATCAAGCATTAGCTAAAGCAAATATCGACAAAAAACAACTATCGGCAATAGCTTTTACTAGAGGGCCAGGACTCATGGGTTCTTTACTCGTTGGCACTTCTTTTGCTAAGTCTATGGCACTCGGTCTAGGTGTGCCTCTTATTGAGGTCAACCACATGCAAGCCCATATTCTAGCACATTTTATTAATGGTAATCAACAAAAAAAACCGAGCTTTCCATTTTTGGCAATGACCATTAGTGGCGGTCACACCCAAATCGTACTTGTAAAAGATTATTTTAAAATGGAAGTGTTGGGGCAAAGCTTAGATGATGCCGTTGGTGAAGCCTTTGATAAAAGTGCCAAACTATTGGGACTTCCTTATCCCGGAGGCCCACTAATCGACAAGAATGCAAGAGAAGGCGATGCTACGGCCTTTATATTTCCAAAACCAAAAGTAGAAGGCTTAGACTTCAGTTTTAGTGGTTTAAAAACCAGTATTCTTTATTTTATTCAAAAGAAAACAAAAGAGGACCCTAAATTTATTCAAGAGAATTTAAAAGATATCTGTGCTTCAATTCAATTTACTATTTTAGAAATATTAATGGATAAGCTAAAACTTGCCACCCAACAAACTGGAATAAAACAAATTGCCATCGGAGGCGGTGTTGCTGCCAATAGTGGAATTCGAGCTAGGCTAACAGAAGCAGAAACTAATCTAGGTTGGAATACTTTCATTCCAAAATTTGAGTATTGTACTGATAATGCAGCGATGATTGGCATCGTTGGATACTTAAAATATTTGGAAGGAGATTTTGCCAATCAAAACATAGCTGCAAAAGCTAGATACGTTTTATAACCATGCCTTACAACGAAACTTTAACAAATAGAATAGAGCATGCCTTAAGTATATTTCCAAATACTTTTACAGGTAAAAAAATGTTTGGAGGAATTACCTATTTATAAAGACAAAATGACTGTTGGGGTACTGAACAATGATTTGATGGTTAGGGTAATCAGTGATAGAATTAGTGCGGAACTCAAAAAAAACCAGGTTCGCCCAATGGATTTTAACGGTAAAAACTTGAAAGAGTTTATCTTCGTTTCACTAAAGGGCTGTCAATCCGAAGAACAATTACAAGGGTGGATTGAACTTGGCCTCGAACATGCAAAACACAAACTAAAAAAATACTAATGCAGCTTTTCTATAACCCGTCTTTAGATAATAGTTTTAAACAGTTTTTCTTCACACCAGAAGAAAGTAAGCATATTATTAAAGTGCTAAGAAAAAAAGAAGGAGACATTTTACATATTACCAATGGCAAAGGTTTTTTATTTGAAGCAAAAATAATTACCGCAGATATAAAAAAATGTAAGGCGCAGTTGATATCTCAAGAACGCACCATACCAAGACTACATTCATTGCACTTAGCCGTTGCCCCAACCAAAATGAATGACCGTTTTGAATGGTTTTTAGAAAAGGCCACAGAAATAGGGGTAACGGAAATTACGCCAATATTGTGCGAGCATTCTGAACGTAAATCCATCAAACCTGAACGCCTTGAAAAAGTACTTCAATCTGCCATGAAGCAGTCTTTACAAAGTTATTTACCCAAATTGAACCCTATGGTTACCTTGGAAGAGTTTGTTAAAACTACTGAAGGCGATCTAAAGTTTATCGCCCATTGCGAAAAAGATGAAAAAGTTGAATTGAAACGCAGATTACAGGCAGACAAAGATGTTGTTGTACTTATTGGCCCTGAAGGCGATTTTTCGAAGAATGAGATAAAACGCAGTTATGAAAACGGATACTTACCTGTTTCATTGGGTCGAAATCGATTACGGACAGAAACCGCAGCAATTTATGCCTGTACGGTAGTTGCAATGCTTAACAACTAGATTTCTGTCTTTACCGCACCCGTAATGTCATGGTTTTCATTTTCGCTAATAAGTAGTAAGGTCAAATTATCATTGTCCGTAACCAAGCTTGGAACGGTGATACTACCTGAACCTCTTGCGGTCTCAAAATCAAGGTAGCGTTCAACCACTACAATATTTGAGTTTTTTAAAACCCTATTCCGATTTTCCCCTCGTTTTACTGCGGTAGTGCGCTCATTCAAAACCAAAACAGCCCTTAGTTGTCTCTTATTCAAATCTCCTGCTACTTGATAATCAAAGGTTAATTCTCTTCCTTCGCTACTAACACTTAAAAGCGTAATTTTATTTGAGACCTTTTGTTGGGCATACTGATTAATTTTTGTTTTAAGTTTTGATTGGTTAGAACCTACAAAGTGTTCCCTTCCATTAACCACCATTTCTGGCGTATAATTACTGTTTGATTTAAACTTCAGGTTATAGGCGCGTTGTTTTTTGGTATAGTTTGCATTACTAAAGGGGTCTTCCCATCCAATATAGTTCCAGTAGTCAACATGATATGACAGGGCAAAAACATTTTTTGGAAAATCTACTTTTGCCTGATTCAATAAAACATCGGCAGGAGGACAACTAGAACAACCTTGTGAAGTAAAAAGCTCTAAAACCACTATTGCATCATAATCAGTTTTCTCCTCGTTTACCGGAACCTCCCTCTCATTTTCACTGGTGCCATCAGTATAAAAGGCCATAGTGGCCAAGCCAACTATCACTAGTATTGGCATTATGATTTTTTTAAACATATTATTCGGTATTTTTGACTTTACTAGATTATTCGAGTTTTGATGAAACATCTTACTTTAAAGGCCTTTATTTTAACTTTTTTTGTGATTAGCAGTTTACAATCCCAAGAAATTGGCATACTCAAATATGGCGGTGGCGGCGATTGGTATTCAAATCCTACGGCATTACCCAATCTCATCCGTTTTTGCAATGAAAATATTAATACCCAGATAGCGGTTAAGCCGCAAACTGTTGAAGTGGGCGATGTCAATATTTTCCAATTCCCATTACTCCATATGACAGGCCACGGTAATGTTTTCTTTTCAAATGAGGAGGCTGAAAATTTAAGAACCTATTTATTGGCTGGTGGTTTTTTGCATATTGATGATAACTATGGAATGGAACCCTATCTCAGACGGGAATTAAAAAAAGTGTTTCCAGATAAAGAACTAGAAGAGCTCGGTAACGATCATGCTATTTTTAAGGAAAAATTTAAGTTCGCTGAAGGATTGCCCAAAATACACGAGCATAACGGCAAAAGACCACAAGCCCTCGGCATTTTTCAAGAAGGACGATTGGTATTGTTGTTTACCTTTGAAAGTGATTTAGGGGACGGCTGGGAAGACCCTTCTGTTCATAACGACCCAGAACCAGTTCGATTAAAAGCGTTACAAATGGGGGCAAACATCGTGGCGTATGCCTTCAAAACTTAACTAATGGATTCAAAAACCATATCCAACGGAATTCTTAGGGCAATTTTTATTTTGGGCGGAATAGCTTTAGCATGCTTTTTTATGTTGAAGATTCAATCTGTTTTAGCCTATTTGGCGATTGCGGCGGTCATTGCCTTACTTGGAAGACCTATTGTATTGTTTCTTCGAAGAAAACTAAAACTTCCGAACACCCTAGCCGTTATTTTAACCATGTTATTGATGCTTGGTGTTTTCATTGGCATCCTTGCCTTGTTTATACCGCTTATTAACGAACAAAGCAGAAATCTCTCCTTATTGGATATTGAAGCATTAAAAGGCAACCTTAACACACTTTATCTTCAAATTGTAGATTATTTTGGAATCACAACTACTAACGTAAACGAAATGATAGAAGATTCGGATTTGGAGAAAAATGTTTTAGAAGGGCTGAACCTCAATTTCATTCCAAATTTTTTAAACTCATTTTTAAATATCCTAAGCAATTTCAGTATTGGTCTTTTTTCAGTTTTATTCATTTCATTTTTCTTTCTTAAAGACAGTAAACTTTTTCAAAATGGCCTCTTAACTTTTGTTCCCAATACTAAAGAAAGTGGTACGGTAAAGTCTATTGACAAAATCAATAATTTACTGTCAAGATACTTTGGCGGAATTCTATTACAACTGTTTATCTTATTTATAATTTATACTATTACCCTCCTTATTGTAGGGGTAGAAAATGCCATCGTAATTGCCTTTTTATGCTCCCTATTTAACATCATCCCATACGTGGGGCCCATCATTGGCGGAGTCATCATGATTACCCTCACTATGACAAGCTTTTTAGGAGCTGATTTTAGCAGCGTTATTTTGCCAAAAACACTTTATGTTTTTATAGGGTTATGTGTTGGTCAGCTCGTTGACAATTTCTTTTCGCAACCCTTTATTTTTTCAAACTCTGTGAAGTCCCATCCGCTTGAAATCTTTCTTGTCATCATTATTGCAGGTCTCCTCTTTGGCGTGGTAGGAATGGTTATTGCCGTCCCCGGATATACCGCAATCAAGGTGATTTTAAAGGAATTTTTGAGTGAAAACAGCATCGTAAAAAAGTTGACCAAAAACCTCTAGTATCACTTTGAATAAAAATATATTAAAAACTGGTGTTCAAGAATTTATACAAAATAATTTAGATACTGACATCGTGTCAGTTTTGTTAAAAAACCCTATATTTGAAGGGGTAAGCCAAAAAGAACTCGCAGAGCAGCTAGAATCAAAGAAAAAAGCTAAAAATAAGCTGCCAAAATGGTTTTCTACCTCACAAATTTATTATCCTAAAAAGATACATATTGAACAAACCAGCTCTGAAAAAACTGCCTTGTACAAAGCAGGTTTGGTCAGCGGAAAAACCCTTTTGGATGTTACTGGCGGATTTGGTGTTGACAGTTATTTTTTTGCTCAGAAAATGGAAGGAATCATTCACTGTGAAATGAACTCAAACCTCTCAGAAATCGCAGCTTATAACTTCAAAAAAATAGGTATAAAAAATATCGAATTTAAGCGAGCCGATGGTGTCGAATTTTTAAGGAAATCCAAAACTAATTTTGATTGGATTTTTATAGACCCCTCACGAAGAAATGAAATCAAAGGAAAGGTGTTTTTACTTAAAGACTGTTTGCCAAATGTTCCGCAACATTTAGATTTAATCTTTCAGAGCAGTCAAAATTTAATGCTTAAAACATCTCCCCTACTCGATATTAACCAAGGGATAAACGAGCTACAATTTGTCAAAGAAATTCATATCATCGCAGTCAAAAATGAGGTCAAAGAATTGCTTTGGATCTTAGAAAAAGACTTCGCAAATGAAATTAGCATCAACACCATCAACCTTCAAAAAGACAATGAACAAACTTTTGGGTTTACACTTTCTGAAGAGAAAGAAGTGCTTTCTGAATTTGCGGCACCACAAGATTATCTTTATGAGCCTAATGCAAGTATTATGAAATCGGGCGGCTTTAAAATAGTTGGAAAAGCATTTGGGTTACAGAAAATTCACGAACACTCCCATTTATATACTTCTGATAGTTTAATTGAATTTCCAGGGAGGCGGTTTAAAATTCAAAATTGTATTGCCTATAACAAGAAAGAATTACGTAAACTAGCGATAAGTCAAGCCAATATTACTGTACGGAATTTTCCAGATGCTGTCGCCACTATTCGAAAAAAAATTAAAATCAAAGATGGTGGCGAAACCTATTTGTTTTTTACAACCAACTCTGAAAATCAATCTATTATCTTGAAGTGTTTAAAACCAAAATAGATACTTTTTGTTTAAAACTATGAGACAAAACCTACAAGGTCAACCGCATAAAAACTTCATGGGAGCTATTGTTGACAGCATTAACAGAATTTTGGATTGAAGCTTCGTAAGCATAGCCAATATTGAAATTTGAATTAATATCAAATAAAAATAATCCGCTAATGGCGGCATCCACACGATAAGAACTACCAAATTTAAATCGTTGGCCGAAGTCAAGTATCGCTGTCAAATCTACTGAAAGGGGTGATGCCTCAACATAACGAAGCATGCTGCTCGCCTCTAAAACAAGAGTCTTGCTTAAGATAAAGTCATAACCACCGGCAAGGTAGATATGCCTTTTATCTATACTCATGAAAGCATCGCCATCACGCTCTTGCAAGCGATCAGGAGTTAATAATTTTGGTGCTGATAAAGAAATGAAATGGTTTGCATGTTGTAAGTAAACTCCAATTCCTACATTGGGAGTAAAACGGTTATTAAAATCCATTAAAGAACCATCTTGTCCTATGCCGTAGGTTTGTAAACCGTTTGTATTCGCGCTGTATGAATTACCGCTAGCTTTTAAACCTAAGTATAAATTATATTCGTTATTAATCTTCACATTATATGAAAAGTCAATGGCCAACCAAGTTTGATTTTCAATAAAGGTTTGATCGTTTATTATGGAAACACCTAGCCCAACCTTGTTACCTAAGGGCATTGAAAACAAAGCGCTTTGACTTTCTGGAGCACCCTCTACACCAGCCCATTGACTTCTTAATCCAAGTGTTACCTCAGCGCCTTCACTTGATCCTGCAAAGGCCGGGTTAATAAGATTCATGTTTAGTCTATAAAACGTGTACAACGGATCTTGCTGAGACCAGGTGCTATTGACCAATAGGACAAAAACCGTAACTATTATGCTTTGATTGAATTTCATGTTTGTATTGCTGTATTGTTAATAATTGATGTAAATCCATCCTTGTAATGGGGCTGAACCGTCTTGTAAGTCTATACTATACATGTATGAACCCGATGGCAATTTTTCATTGTTATTGATATAAAAACCTTGCCAATCATTCTGATAGTTTGAGGTTTGATAAACGATATTACCCCAGCGGTTAAATACTTTAACATAATTATTAGGATAGTTTTCTATTCCGGGTACGATCCATGAATCGTTTATTCCATCTCCATTAGGTGTAAATGCTTCTGCCGGAGAAAGAAGTGATTCTGGCTGCTCAGGCAAAGAATCTTGGGTAGAATCTTTTGGAAATTCATCTTCATCATCAGGGGTGCCATCATTATCATCATCTAAATCAG